>NZ_JBNNJZ010000153.1:0-15832 GCF_050270335.1 Streptomyces sp. NPDC059900 | reverse complement strand
TGCGTAGAGCGCCCGAGTTTGATAGAGGGGCCCGTCGCTACGTAAAGTTCTCTTCTTTGGAGCTTCCGCGGTCACTCAGACGAGCCGCGGCATGAGTGACGCGAGGACAGCGGCGATGACGGTGACAGAGGACAGCCCGGGGGCTGCCGGTCCGGCCGAAGAGGCCTCCGGCGAGGCCGTCGACTTCGGCCCCGGCATCGACCCCGACCGGCTCGCCGTCTGCCTCAGCGTGCTCGACGAGCTCGACAAGCTCGACGTCGACCACCCCGACGCGATCGCCGTGCGCCGCGCCACCGCCGGGATCTACCGGACCGTGAAGCAGCGCCGCCGCCAGGAGCGCCGGGCCGCCAAGACCGCGCACGACAAGGCCGTCACCGAAGCCACCGCCACCGGCTCCGCCGAGCGGATCGACGACGAGACCGAGGGGCTGCTGCCCTCCTCGCAGACCGAGGAGGGCCGGATCGCGGGGATACTCCAGCGCCCGCGCTCCTGCTACACCTGCAAGACGCGGTACGTGGAAGTCGACTACTTCTACCACCAGCTGTGTCCGGACTGCGCCCGCCTGAACCGGAGCAAGCGCGACGCCCGCACCGATCTCACCGGCAAGCGCGCGCTGCTCACCGGCGGCCGCGCCAAGATCGGCATGTACATCGCGCTGCGCCTCCTTCGCGACGGTGCCCACACCACCATCACGACCCGCTTCCCCAAGGACGCCATCCGCCGCTTCAAGGCGATGGACGACTCGGCGGACTGGCTGCACCGCCTGGAGATCGTCGGCATCGACCTGCGCGACCCGGCCCAGTCCGTCGCGCTCGCCGAGCGGGTCGCCGCGGCCGGACCGCTCGACATCCTGATCAACAACGCCACGCAGACCGTGCGCCGCCTGCCCTCGGCGTACGCCGCCCTGGTCGACGGCGAGGGCGCGCCGCTGCCCGCCGGTGAGCTGCCCGCCCACTCCGTCATCGGCGCCTTCAATTCCGGCGCGGTGGACGGCCTGGCCGCGCTGCCCGTCGGCACCAGCGGCCTGGAGGCGCAGCAGGTCGCCGACCTCGCCCTCGTCGCGGGCAACGCCAGCGTCGCCCGGCACCTGGACGGCACCGCCATCGACGCGGGCGGCCTGGTCCCGGACGTCGTCGACAGCAACACCTGGGTGCAGACCATCGAGCAGATCTCCCCGGTGGAGCTCCTCGAGACCCAGCTGTGCAACTACACCTCGCCGTTCATCCTGATCAGCGCGCTGCGCCCGGCGATGTCCGACGCCGCGAAGAAGGCGTCGAGCGGCCGTTCCTACGTCGTCAACGTCTCGGCGATGGAGGGCGTCTTCGGCCGCGGGTACAAGGGCGCGGGCCACCCGAACACGAACGCCGCCAAGGCCGCCATGAACATGGTGACGCGGACCAGCGCCCAGGAGATGTTCCAGACCGACGGCATCCTCATGACCTCGATCGACACCGGTTGGATCACCGACGAGCGCCCGCACTTCGACAAGCTGCGCCTTGCCGACGAGGGCTTCCACGCGCCCCTGGACCTGATCGACGGCGCGGCGCGGGTCTACGACCCGGTCGTGCGGGGCGAGGCGGGCGAAGACGTGTTCGGTGTCTTCCTCAAGGACTACGCACCCGGCAAGTGGTAGCAGGCGGGCGGCGGCGGCCGCTCCTCGCCTGAGCCGTCAGGGCTCATCGTGATCAGCCCGCAGCCGCTCGTGCACCGGGTACGGAGATGATCCGCCGGCCGCTGCCCGCACTCTGGTCCCGCCGTCCACCAGGACGTCCGCGCCGGTCACCCATTCGGCCGCATCGGAGACCAGCCATGTCACGGCCCTCGCCACGTCCTCCGGCTCGCCGATGCGGCCGAGGGGCAGGCTCGCCGCGAGCTGTTGCTCGGCACCGTCCCACACGAAGCGGGCCATCTCGGTGCGGATGAGGCCGGGGGACACGGAGTTGACCCGTACCGAAGGGGCGAGTTCACCCGCGAGCTGGGCGGTCAGGTGCAGGAGTGCCGCCTTGCTGGTGCCGTACGCGCCCACGTTCGGGCCGACATGGGACGCGCCCTCCGTACAGATGTTCACCACCGCGCCGCCGTGCTCCCTCATCCAGGCGCGCCAGGCGAGCTGCGTCAAATGCAGCGCGGCCTCGACGTTCACGGTGAAGGCGGTACGCCACCGGGCCAGGTCGACGTCCATGAGCGCGCCGAAGGGGGCGTTGGTCGCGGCGTTGTTCACCAGGACGTCGAGCCGCCCGAACTCGTGCATCGCCAGGGCCACGCAGGCCTCCGCCCGACCGGAATCAGCCACGCCGCCCGCACATCCGACGGCCTGCGCCCCCTCGGCGCGCAGTGCGGCCACCGCCGCTTCCAGGGAGGTCGGTTCGCGTGCTGTCACCACGAGGCGGTGCCCGGAGCCTGCCAGGGCCCGCGCGACGGCGAGTCCGATGCCCCGCGAGGCTCCGGTCACCAGAGCCACCGCGCCCTCCCGTGCCGGAGCAGAAGTCATTTCCGTACGGTCCCATGGAGTTACGGAAAGACCCATGGGGTCGACACTTTCGGAAGTTCTCGGCCCGACTGCCACCCCCACACCGACACGAAGTGTCCGAAATCGACCCCATCGGCGGAATCCATAGAGCGCGCGCCCGCTCATTTGGTTAATCTGATGCCAACGGACGGCCTCCAGGGGACCACAAGCACCCCTCTGCCGCCCTGGGACAGGCTTGCAACCGTGGCCGCGATCCCGCCCGATCAACGGCGCCACCGCGACCGAAGTGCCCTTGTCCTTCCGTTACGCGACACAGAGGAGTGCGCGGTGACACCAGATCTGACGAAGCAGGAAAAGCGACCGGCGGAGCGCGGCGGCGAGCGGGCCGGCAGGCCCCACAAGCTCAGCAACCTCGACTCGTGGGCCAAAGCGGCCCCGATCCGACTCGCCGGCTACGAGGACGACCTCGCGGAGCCGCATATCCTCCCCGGTATCGACTGATCCCTCCGCTTCGCCGCGTGCCCCCTGCCGGTTTCAGGACCTCTGACCCCGGCAGGGGGCACGCGGCGTGTGCGGGTCCCGCAGGCGCCTTTCGCGCATGGTCGGGCGGTTGCGGGTTACTCCGGAGAGTATGAGCGGAACATCGGATGCCGAGTACAGCGCGGAGCGCCCCCTGGTCGAGCCCACGCAGCTGCCGAAGCGGTCCTGGCGTGCGGTCGTCACGGGCGTGGTCCGCGAGTTCAGGGACGACGAGCTGGCCGACCGGGCCGCGGCGCTGACCTACTACGGGGTGCTTTCGCTGTTCCCGACGATCCTGGTCCTTGTCTCCCTCCTCGGTGTCGTGGGGGAGTCGGCCATCGACTGGCTCCTGGAGAACCTGGACAAGCTCGCGCCGGGCTCGGCGAAGGAGATCATCAGCGACGCCGTGGAGCAGCTGCGGGGCCAGGGCGGCTTCGGCTCCCTCATGGCGGTGGTCGGCATCGTCCTCGCGGTGTGGGCGTCCTCCGGGTACGTGGGGGCGTTCATCCGCACCGCCAACGCCGTGTACGACATGCCCGAGGGGCGGCCGGTGTGGAAGGTGCTCCCGGTGCGGGTGGGCGTGACGGTGGTGCTCCTGACCCTTGCCGTCCTCAGCGCGCTCATCGTGGTGTTCACGGGCGGACTCGCCCACACCGTGGGTTCGGCGCTCGGGTTCGGTGACGCGGCGCTGACCGTGTGGTCCGTCGCGAAGTGGCCGGTACTCGTCGTCCTGGTGACTTTCATGGTCGCGCTGCTGTTCTGGGCGACGCCGAACGTGAAGGGCCGCGGCTTCCGGTGGGTCAGCCCGGGCAGCGTGATCGCGCTGGTGATCTGGCTGATCGCCTCGGCCGGTTTCGCCTTCTACGTGAGCAACTTCGGCTCGTACAACAAGACCTACGGCGCGCTCGCCGGCGTGATCATCTTTCTGGTCTGGCTCTGGCTCAGCAACATCGCGATCCTGCTCGGCCTGGAGTTCGACGCCGAGCTGTCCCGGCAGCGGGCCATCGCCGGTGGTCTGCCTCCCGAGGAGGAGCCGTACCTGCCGCCCCGCGACACCCGCGCGTGGGACGAGGAGGACCAGCGGCGCATGGAGGAGGACCACCGGCCCACGGAGGGGGACCACCGGCCCACGCAGGAGTGACGCCGCCCGGCGCGAACGGGGTCCCGCCATGTGCCGATCGAGGAGATCGGGGTACCCGGCCGCAGAACAGACAGGAGGTTGATGACGATGGCCCAGACAGGTCCGCACACCACCGGCGGTGCCGGCAGCGGACGGAGCGCCACCGGCAGCGAGCCGGTGGGCGACCTCGTGCAGCGCGCGTCCCAGCAGCTGACGGAGCTGGTGCGTGGTGAGATGCGTCTGGCGCAGGCCGAGATGAAGGAGAAGACCAGGCGCTACGGCAAGGGCAGCGGGTTGTTCGGCGGAGCCGGACTCGTCGGCTTCCTCACCTTGCAGGCCCTCGTCGCCACCGCGATCGCGGCGCTCGCGGTGCCGTTCCCGGTGTGGGCCGCGGGGCTGATCGTCACCGCGGTCCTCGGTCTGACCGCCGCGGTCCTGGCGATGACCGGCAAGAAGGAAGTCGGCCGGGCCGCCCCGCCGATCCCCGAGCAGGCCATCGGCGGCGTGAAGGCCGATGTCGCAGAGATCAAGGAGAGTGCACACCGATGACCCAGTCCCACGACAAGCACGCCGCCGGTTCCGGGGAGCTGCGCGCCAAGGTCGAGCAGACCCGCCAGGATCTGGGCGAGACGGTCGAGGCGCTGGCGGCCAAGGCGGACGTCAAGGCACGTGCGCAGGACAAGGCCGTGGCCATCAAGGGCCAGACGGCCGAGAAGGCCGCGGAGCTGGGCGGGCAGGCGGTGGCCAAGGCCACCGAGGCCGCCCATGTGCTCCAGGACAAGGTGCCCGACCAGGTCAAGGACAAGGCTGCCGCTGCCACCGGGCAGGTGAAGGCCGTGGCGGGACAGGCCACCGAGGTCTGGCAGGACAAGGCACCCGAGCAGGTCCGCAACCGCCGCACCGCCTTCCTCGCCGGTGGCGCCGCGCTGGCGGCCGCGTACGTGCTGGTGCGGCGCAAGCGGAAGCACGGGAGCTCGGCGTGAAGGCCTCGAAGATCGCGTACAAGCCGGTCGGGATGGCGCTCGGCGCGCTCGCCGGTGTGGCCGCCGGCGGGTTGTTCAAGCAGGCGTGGAAGGTGGCCGGACACGATGAGGACGCGCCCGACGCCACCGACGAAGACCGCGGCTGGGGCGAGATCCTGCTGGCGGCCACGCTCCAGGGCGCGATCTTCGCCGTGGTCAAGGCCGCCGTCGACCGTGGTGGCGCTGTCGCCACCCGCCGGTTGACGGGCACCTGGCCCGGCTGAGACCCCGGCTGGGATTCATCCGATGGATCGGCTTGCGGCAGTGCAAATGTCCAAGTCCCCGTCGCGAGCAATGCATTGACACCCTCATGGGGCGCTTGAATCATCGGATGTCATGACTGACATGCGCATGATGCTCGCGCCCCGTGCGCGGCCAGGGCGGCTCCGTCGGCTGAGCGGCGCCGCGCTGGCCCTGCTGCTGCTCGCGGCGCCGGTCCCGGCGGCCCGGGCCGCCGGGACCCCGCAGCCCGCCGCGGACCCGCCCCGCACCGTCCCCGCGCTCGCCGACTGGACACCGGGGAAGGGGAGTTACGTCTTCGGCCCCGGTACCCGGCTCGTCGCCCGGGGCAAGGCGGCCCGGGATGTCGCCCGTACTCTCGCCGACGACCTGCGTGCCGCGGGCGAGGGCCGGACGCCGGTCACCGGCGGCTCCCCGCGCGACGGCGACATCGTGATCGACGTCGCCCCCGCGCGCAAGGCGCTGGGCGCCGAGGGCTACGTCCTCCGCGCGGGCGACCGACTGGAGATCACCGGGGCGACCGCAGCCGGAGCCTTCTACGGCACCCGCACCCTCCTCCAGCTCCTCGCGCAGAGCGACCGCGTCCCGGCCGGACGCACGGTCGACGTGCCGCAGTACAAGGAGCGCGGGGTGGGCGTCTGTGCCTGCTACATCCACGTCTCGACGCCGTGGCTGGAGAACCTCGTACGCGACATGGCGTACAACAAGCAGAACCAGCTGCTCCTCGAACTCAAGGTGAAGAGCGACAGGCACCCCGGGGCCAACAGCTGGGGCTACTACACCAAGAGCGAGATACGCCGCCTCGTCGCCCTCGGCGAGAAGTACCACGTCACGATCATCCCCGAGATCAACTCGCCCGGTCACATGGACCCGTGGCTGGAGAAGCGCACCGACCTCCAGCTCACCGACTCCGACGGCAAGCCGCAGCCGTCGCGCCTCGACATCACCAAGGACGAGGCCTTCGCGTACTACACGAGCCTCATCGACGAGTACGCCGAGGTGTTCCCCGCGAAGTCCTGGCACATGGGCGCCGACGAGTACATGCTCGGCTCCGACTTCGCCAAGTACCCCCACATCCTCGAATACGCGCGCGAGAAGTACGGCGAGAAGGCCACCCCGCAGGACGCCTTCGTCGACTTCGTCAACCGTGTGCACGCGTACGCGAAGGGCAAGGGCAAGCAGCTGCGCATCTGGAACGACGGCCTGACCGGCGCGAACACCGTGCCGGTCGCGGCGGGGACGAGCGTGGAGCACTGGCTCGACGTGAAGACCAAGCCGAGCGAACTCATCGCGCGGGGCTATCCGTTGCAGAACGCCGCCTACTCCCTCTACCTCGTCCGCGGCGGCTTCCACACCGACACCAAGGCGCTGTACGACAAGGCGTGGGACCCGCGGCAGTTCGAGGGCGAGAAGCTCGCCTCACGGGACGGCATCACCGGCGCGAAGATCAGCCTCTGGCCGGACAACGGGCGAGGCGAGACCGAGAACGAAGTCGCGGCCTCGATGGCCATGCCGCTCAGCCACGTCGCCCAGGTCACCTGGGGCTCCGCCCACCCGGACCCGGCGTACGCCGACTTCACCGCACGCGCCAGGTCCGTCGGTCACGCGCCCGGTTGGCGGGACCTGACGAAGACGCCGGTGGCCGACGGGACGTACACCCTGCGCGACACCAAGGGGCATGCGAAGCCCGCCGCGTACGAGATCAAGCGCACCGCCGACGGCTACGCCACGCTGCGGTCCGCGACGGACGGCACCTGCCTGGAGACCCGCAGCGGCAAGCTCACGCTCAACGTGCCGCTGGAGCCGGGCAGTTCGATCACGCACGAAGCGTGCGATCCGGCGAACACCCTGCAGCAGTGGCAGCTGGTGAAGGCGTCGGGTGGCTTCCGGCTCGTGAACGCGATCACTCAGATGGCCGTGCACGTCGCCGATGACGGGCGGCTCCAGCAGTATCCGACCGATCAAAAGACGCCCGCGAACTGGACGTTGACGCCCCGCTGATCCCCTCGCCCCGAGATCCGACAGGGAGACCCGCAGCCCCATGACTGTCAGCAGACGCCTCTTCGTGACCGCCGCCGTCACCACGGCGGTCGCCGCGTCGAGCAGTTCCCTCGCGCTCGCCGCACCCGGCTCCGTCGGCACGGCCGCTTCCGCCGCACCGGAACCGCCCTACCGCATCCCGATCAGCCCCGAGGACTCCGCCGAAGAGGTGGTCGCCAAGGCATCCGGGGTCCGGCCCACCGAACGGCAGATCGCCTGGCAGCGCCTTGAGCAGACCGCGTTCCTGCACTTCGGCGTCAACACCTTCACCGGCCTCGAATGGGGCACGGGCGAGGAGGATCCGGACGTCTTCCAGCCGTCGGGGCTCGACACCGACCAGTGGGCGCGGGCCCTGCGCGACGGCGGCTTCAAGCTCGCCATCCTCACCGTCAAGCACCACGACGGCTTCGTGCTCTACCCCTCGCGGTACACCAAGCACAGTGTGATCAGCAGCAGTTGGCGGGGTGGCAAGGGCGACGTACTGCGCTCGTTCGCCGACTCCCTGCGCCGGTACGGCCTCAAGGTGGGCGTCTATATCTCGCCAGCCGACGAGAACCAGTACCTGCACGGCGTCTACGCCAACGGCAGCGCGCGCTCGCCGCGCACCATTCCCACGCCGGTGGAGGGCGACGACCGGTCGGACGCCGCGGCCGCACGGTCGTTCACGCTGGACGCGACCGACTACGGCGCCCACATGCTCAACCAGCTCTACGAGGTGCTCACCGAGTACGGGCCCGTCGACGAGGTCTGGTTCGACGGGGCCCAGGGGCGTATCCCGCCGGAGAAGGTGGAGACGTACGACTGGGACAGCTGGTACGCGGTCATCCGCGCTCTGGCGCCGGACGCGGCGGTCGCCGTGCGCGGGCCCGACGTCCGGTGGGTCGGCAACGAGGGCGGGCTCGCCCGCGAGGACGAGTGGAGCGTCGTGCCCGTCAAGGACTCGGGGAACGGCAGCATCGACTACGCCCTGAAGTACGACGCGCCCGACCAGGGAAGCCGCCGGGCGCTTGCCGATGCGAGGGCCGTCGCCCAGTACGTGCAGTGGTGGCCGGCGGAGTGCGATGTCTCGATCAGGCCGGGATGGTTCTACCACGAGGATGAACAGCCCAAGTCCGTCGAGCAGTTGACGGACATCTGGTTCCGTTCGGTGGGCCGGAACTCGGTGCTGCTCCTGAACATCCCGCCGGACAAGCAGGGCCTGCTCCCGGCGGCGGACGTGGCACGGCTCCGGGAGTTCCGCGAGCGGATCGGACGTGAGCTGCCCGAGGACCTCGCGCGGGGGGCGCGGGCCCGCGGCGACGGCCGCCGCGCACCGCAAGCCGTCGACGGCGACCCGGACACGGCGTGGGAGTGCCCGGCGGCCTCCCGCGGGACGCTCACGATCGACCTGGGCAAGGCGCGCGAGGTCGACCGGATCCGCCTCGGCGAGGACATCCGGCGAGGCCAGCAACTGGAACACGCCGTGATCGAGGCGCGGACGTCCGGCGGCTCCGGGTGGTCCCTCGTGACGGAGGTGGACACGGTGGGCGCGAGCCGCGTCCTGGCCCTTGCCGCGCCGGTGCGGGCCCGGGAATGGCGGCTGCGGGTGACGGGTTCGCGGGAAGCGGTACGACTGACGGAACTCGGCCTCTACCGCTCGCGGGTGTAGGGGTCTCTTCACGGGGCCGGGCTCGTGTGCACGGGCGCGGCCCCCTTTGAAGTCGCCGCAGCAGCAGCGGTGTTAGCGTCACGGCCATGTCCAAGAATGAGATCGACGCCCTCACCGCCGAGTTCTTCGGTGCCTTCGACAATGCGGGCGGCAAGGCCGCTGACGTGGGCCGCATCCGCCGGCTCATGATTCCTGGCGGGGTGATCGTCATGACCGGACCGCAGTACACGGTCTACACGGTGGACGAGTTCATCGAGCCGCGCAGACGGCTCCTGTCCGAGGGCCGGTTGACGGAGTTCTCCGAGTGGGAGACCTCCGAGCGGACCGAGATAGAGGGGGACATCGCCTCGCGGTTCGGTGAGTACCGCAAATCCGGGACCTTGGACGGCGAACCCTTCGAGGGCGGCGGCACCAAGACCATCCAGTTCGTGCGCACCCCGGACGGCTGGCGGATCGCGGCGTTCTCCTGGTACGACAAGCCCTGACCGGGATCATCACGGCCACTCGACCCGTCCGTCGCGTACCACCAGCGGGGCGGGCCGGTCCTCCTCGTAGAACCTGATCCAGCCGACGCGGACGGAGCCGTCGAACGCCGCGTGGTGGCCCTCGGCCCTGGCGGCGAGCCACGCGAGCAGATCGCCGAAGCGGTCGAAGTCGTCCGGGTGGGCCTCCGTCCGGGCCGTCAGCGCCCAGCCGGCGTCGCGCGGAAGCAGTACGGAGGTGAGGGCTCCGCCGGCCTTCGATGCCGTGCCGTGGAAGTCGTCCTGGCCGAGATGCCCCCGGAGTTCGGCGACCTCCGCTCCGGAGAGGTCGTCACGCAGGTCAAGGGCGATGGTGAGTTCGTAGATGTCCGCCATACCGGCACCGTAACGGCGGGGTACGACACAGCCGCCGGGCAGGGGCGGTCAGCCCCCGGCTGCCCGTCCCGTGCTTTCCCGTTCGATGAGGGTGGGCAGGGGGACCTGGACCGTGGCTGCGGGGCCGTTGTCCAGGAGGGAGAGGAGTTCGCGGGCCGCCGTCCGGCCGAAGGACATCGTGTCGCGCGAGAGTGCCGTCAGCCACGGGTGCACCATGCGGCACAGCGCCGAGTCCTCCCAGGCGATCACCGAGACGTCCCCCGGTACGGCGAACCCGAGCGAGGCCGCCGCGGCGACCCCGGCGACGGCCATCACGTCGTTGTCGTACACGAGGGCCGTCGGCGGCGACGCGGCCGAGAGCATCCGGCGGGTCACCGCTGCGCCCTCCGCGTCCGAGTAGTCCGTGGTCACCGAGCGGACCTCGGACAGGCCGCGCCGCTTCGCCTCGGCCCGCAGCGTGCGGATGCGCCGCTCCGTGTGCGCGAGTCCGGGCAGGCCCGCGATGTGCACGATGCGGCGGTGACCGAGGGCGTGGAGATGGTCCACGATCGCCGCCATCGCGCCCGCGTCGTCCGCCCAGACCGTGGAGAGGCCGGGGTGGTGCGCGTCCGGATCCGGCACGCCGCCGGTGACCACGGCGGGCAGCCCCAGTTCGTCGAGGAGCGCCGGGCGTGGATCGTCCGTGCGCGGGTCCACGACCAGGACGCCGTCCACCCGGCGCTCGGCCCACCACCGCTGGTAGACCGCGCACTCGGCGTCCACGTCCTCGGCCACCTGGAAGAGCAGGCCCAGCTGACGCTCCGCCAGGACCTCCTGGATGCCTGAGATCAGCTGAAGGAAGAACGAGTCGACGCCCAGCGTCCCCGCGGGCCTCGCCACCACGAGCCCCACCGTCGCCGCGCCCTCGCCGGACAGTGCGCGGGCCGCCGTGCTCGGATGCCAGCCCAGCTGCTCGGCGACCCTGCGGACACGGTCGCGGGTGATGTCGGAGACGCCCGGCCGGTCGTTGAGCGCGAAGGACACGGCGCTCTCGGAGACTCCGGCGCGGCGCGCGATGTCCTTCATGGTCGGCCGGCGTGCCGGGGACCGCTTGCCTTGCACCGGTGTTGCCCCTTTCCTGTGGCGCTCCAACTAATGCGCTTGAGCCAGCACACTCTAAAGCGCATTAGTCGATCCCCGCAAGGAGTTGAACACACCGCTCTGACCTGCGTAGTTGATGGGACTGAGGCGAGTCCGACAAGGATTATTCAACGAATCCATTGACTTTTTACCGGAGCGCCGTGCAAGGTCAGCCTCACGCTGGGCCGAGCAAAGGAGCCGTTTCACCGTGCGCATCTCCCATCACCCCCGCATCCCCAGAAGGGCAGCCGCCGCTGCCGCCGCCATCGCCGTGCTCCTGCCGCTGAGCGCCTGCGGAGACGGAGGTGACGGCGGCGGTTCGACGGACGCCTCGGGCAAGATCGAGGGCGAGATCACCTTCCAGACCTGGAACCTGAAGGCCAACTTCAAGTCCTACTTCGAAGGCGTCGTCGACGGCTTCGAGAAGAAGTACCCCGGCACGAAGGTGCACTGGGTCGACCAGCCCGGCGAGGGCTACGCCGACAAGATCAGTGCCGACGCCGCCGCCGGCACCCTCCCGGACGTCGTGAACGTCTCGCCCGACCTGGTGGCCCCGCTCGCCAAGGCCGGACTCGCCCTCGACCTCGACAAGGCCGCGGGGAAGTACGAGAAGGAGTACCTGCCGGGGGCGTGGAAGAGCCACCAGATACCGGGCACGGAGGGCACGTACGCCTTCCCGTGGTACCTGAACACCGGCCCGCTCTTCTACAACAAGCGGATCTTCAAGGACGCCGGGCTCGACGCCGACAAGCCCCCGAAGACGTACGACGAACTCTTCGACGACGCGTTGCAGTTGTCGAAGAAGAGCAAGGGCAAGACCGCCACGCTCGCCAACATCCCCACCATCGAGGACTTCGGCCGCTACGGCGTCCCCCTGATGGACAAGGAGGGGACCAAGTTCACCTTCAACGGCGCCAAGGGCGTCGAACTCCTCAAGAAGTACAAGGAGTTGTACGACGCCAAGGCGCTCGACGGGCAGGCGCTCAACGCGACGCCCGAGTCGACGGGCAAGAAGTTCCTCACCGAGGCCGTCGCCATGAACCCCGGAAGCGCCCTGGACCTCGGCAAGTTCAAGAAGGAGGCGCCCTCCCTCTACAAGAACATCGGGATCACCCCGCAGATCACGAACACCGGCAAGGACAACATGTACGTGATGGGGGTGATGGTGAACGCCCAGACCAAGCAGACGCCCGCCGCCGTCGCCTTCGCCCACTACGTGACGGACGCCCAGCACCAGATGTCCTTCGCCAAGAAGGTCGCGATCTTCCCCAGCACGGAAGGCTCGCTCGACGACCCGTACTTCACCAAGGAGGACGGGACGGACGACACGCGCGTGCGCATCGCCGCCGCCAAGTCCATCAAGACCGCGGTGAATTACACGCCCGTGCTGTTCAGCGAGCAGATGAAGATCGAGCTGCGCAACAGCGTGGGCAAGGCCCTCCAGGGCAAGCAAAGCCCGAAGGAAGCACTTGACAACGCTGTCAAGAACTGCGACCGGCTGTTGCAGCAGAGCTGAGAAGACGACACGGGACCACCACCATGAAAAGCTCCAGTGCCGCCGCCGCTCCCCGCGCCGGGGCCGACGACCGCAGCCCACGCAAGAGCATCAGGCGTCAACTGCCCTCCAGTCCCTGGCTGTTCGCCGCCCCCGGACTGCTGATCGTCGGCATCTTCATCCTCTATCCGTTCGTCAGCACGCTCATCAACTCCTTCACCGACAAGCGGACCCTGATACCGGGGGAGTACGTCGGCCTGGACAACTTCCGCGAGCTGCTGCACGACGACATGTTCTGGATCGGTCTTCGCAACTCCACGCTGTACATCGTCGGGGTCGTCCCCGCGCTCGTGCTGCTGCCGCTGCTGCTCGCGATGCTCGTCCAGAAACACATCCCCGGCATCACCTTCTTCCGGTCCGCCTTCTACACGCCGGTGGTCGCGTCCATCGTCGTGGTGGGCCTGATCTGGGTGTGGATGCTGGATGAACGGGGCCTGGTGAACGCGGTACTGGAGGCGGTGGGTGTCGGCTCGGTCGGCTTCCTCAGCGACCAGTGGCTGCTCCTGCTGAGCGCCATGACCGTCACGGTCTGGAAGGGCCTCGGCTACTACATGATCATTTACCTGGCGGCGCTCGCCAACGTGCCGCGCGAGCTGCACGAAGCGGCGTCGGTGGACGGCGCGGGTTCCGTGCGCCGCTTCTTCACCGTCACCGTGCCCGCCGTGCGCTCCACGATGGTCCTGGTCGCCGCGCTGTCCTCGGTCGCCGCCTTCAAGGTGTTCTCCGAGGTCTATCTGATGGCAGGCCCCAACGGCGGCCCCGCGGGCGAGGACACCACCCTCGTGATGCTGGTGCAGCGCGTCGGCACCGGCCTGACCGGCCGCGTCGGGTACGCGTCGGCCATCTCGGTCGTCGTCTTCGTCGTCACCGTCGCGCTGATGCTGCTCGTACTGCGCGCGGACCGGAAGGAGGACGCGTGAGCATCGCGACGGACACGCGCAAAGCCGAGCAGGCACAGCCGAAGACGCAGGGCAGGGTCCGCAAGGGCGGCGCCCGCAAGCGCGGGCGGATCACCGACGAGAACGGCCGCCGGATGCCCGTGTGGGAGATCGTCCTGCGCTATCTGCTCCTGCTCGCCGTCCTTGCCCTGATGATCGGGCCGTTCCTCTGGCAGCTGTCCACCTCCCTCAAGGGCCCGCACGAGAACATCTTCAGCTCCCCGCCGGAGTTCTTGCCGAGCAGCCCGACCTTCCACAACTACGAGCGGGTCGCCGACACCATCCCCGTCTGGGACTACGCGCTCAACTCCCTCAAGGTGGCCGCCGCGAACGTGGTGACCAACTGCGTGGGCGCCACCCTCGCCGGCTACGCCCTCGCGCGCCTGCGCTACCGGGGCCGCAGAGCGGCGACGATCGTCTTCATCCTCGCCATGCTGGTGCCCGTGGAGGGCATCATCATCGCCCAGTTCACCACCATGCGGGAGCTGGGCCTGAACAACACCCTCATCGGTGTGCTGCTGCCCGGCTGCGTCTCCGCGCTCAACGTCCTGCTGATGCGCAACGCCTTCCTCAATCTGCCGTACGAGATCGAGGAAGCCGCGTACGTCGACGGCGCGAACGTCTGGCAGCGCTTCCTGCGGATCGCCCTGCCCGCGGTCAAGGGCACGCTCGCCGTGGTGGCGATCTTTGCCTTCATGGGTGCCTGGGACGACTTCCTGTGGCCGCTGATCGTGCTGAGCGACCCGGACAGATTCACCCTGACCATCGGTCTGAACTACCTGCACGGCACGTTCGCCAACGACGAACGGCTCGTCGCCGCGGGCACGGTCATCGCTGTGCTGCCGCTGATCGTGCTCTTCGGCTGCCTCCAGCGGTACTTCTTCCGCGGGGTGGGCGAGGGGGCGGTCAAGGGCTGAGCCGTCGTCTCCTCTCCGCCACACCGGGCCCCCGGCGGGCCCCGCATCCCCCCAAGAACCAGGACTCGCATGCCTCGTACGACCCGTGAGCCTTCCGCAGCGCCTCGCTTCGGAGCCAACTACACCCCCAGCCAGGGGTGGTTCCACCACTGGCTCGACTTCGACATCGACGCCGTGCGCGGCGATCTCGACGCGATCGCCGCACTCGGCCTCGACCACATCCGGGTCTTCCCGATCTGGCCGTACTTCCAGCCCAACCGCACCCTGATCAGGCCGCGCGCCGTGGAGCAGCTCGTCGCCCTCGCCGATGCCGCGGCCGAGCGGGGGCTCGACGTCAACGTCGACGGACTCCAGGGCCACCTGTCCAGCTTCGACTTCCTGCCCGCGTGGACGCAGACGTGGCACCGGCGGAACATCTTCACCGACCCCGATGTGGTGGAGGGCGAGGTCACGTACCTGCGTACGCTCGCCGCCGCACTCGCCGACCGGCCGAACTTCATCGGCATGACCATCGGCAACGAGGTCAACCAGTTCTCGGCGGGGCCGCATCCCGATCCGGACCGCATCACCGAGGAGCAGGCGGGGCAGTGGCTTCGGCGGGTGCTCGCCGCGTGCGAGGAGGGGGCGCCGGGCAAGCTGCATCTGCACGCCGAGTACGACGCCGCCTGGTACCAGGACGACCAGCCCTTCACCCCGGCCCAGGCGGCGCGGCTCGGCGGTGCGACCGCCGTGCACTCCTGGGTGTTCAACGGCACGGCGCAGCGGCACGGCCCGGAGGGGGTCGCCACCGCGCAGCACGCGGCGTACATGATCGAGCTGTCCAAGGCGTGGGCGGACGATCCGTGCCGTCCCGTGTGGCTCCAGGAGGTGGGCGCGCCCGCTCCTCTCATCCCCGCCGAGCATGCGGCGTCCTTCACCGAGGCGACGGTGGAGGCGGCGCTCGACTGTGCGGATGTGTGGGGGGTGACGTGGTGGTGCTCGCACGATGTGTCGCGGGCGCTGGCCGATTTCCCCGAGCTTGAGTACAGCCTGGGGTTGCTGACCAATGAGGGGAAGGTCAAGCCCGGGGGTGAGGTCCTTGCTCGTCTCGCCGAGGAGTGGCGGGGGAGGGAGTATGCGCCTGCGGTCCGCACGACCGCGGTGGTCGTGGACGACTCCACCTCGCGGCGGTCCGCGTGTGCTCCGGGGGGAGCGGTGTTCGAGACGTTCGTCCGGCTGGCGGGGGACGGGGTACGGCCCACGGCGGTGCTTGCGAGCCGGGCGGGGGACTCTGCGCACTTGGCTGCGCGGGGCATCACGGAGGTCGTGCGGCCGGGGGAGGTGGGCTAGCCCCGAGATCATTACCCCAACCCCGCCCCTTCCCGGCTGCATCGATTGGCGGCTCCGC
>NZ_JBNNJZ010000152.1:0-15893 GCF_050270335.1 Streptomyces sp. NPDC059900 | reverse complement strand
GAAGCCGATGGACCATGCCATAGCGGACAGTGACGCCACAGTGACGATCAGTCACAGAGCGATCAGGAGTCAACAGACCCCCCATTAGCGTGCAATGCTGAGTATTCCGCCCAGACATGGACGGAAGGAGCCCTCCCCGGACTCCTTGTCCTATTTTGGCACGAGGGTGGGTGTTGGGCGCAAGGGCGCAGTAAGTGCGGTCCGTCACGCTTGACACAAAAGCCCGGATCGGGACCAACGTCCTGTGTAGGCGCCGCGTATGGATGACGGGACGCCTGACGGGACGAAGACTGCGGGATGACCTACGGACGGACCGGCTGACGCTCAGTTCGAGAACTGACGGTCCCGGACCGCCTTCCATCGCTCCATGAGCCTCGCATACGCCTCGCCGGCCCCCTCGCCGTCGCCGTCGCGCAGCGCCTCGATTCCTTCCGCGACATCCGCCGCCGAGTGGTCCTCGTCGAGCTGCTCCTCGGACAGGGCGTGCACGAGCCCGCCGTAGTCGAGCTCGACCAGGGAGCGCGGATGGAACTCCTCGAGCCACCGGCCCACGTCCATGAGCCCGTCGACGAGCGGCCCGTCGTCGATCGTGTCCCGCAGCGTCCTGAGCCCGCGGGCCACCCTGCGCCGCGCCTGCACCATCGGCGTGCGGTAGCGCAGAACGGGCGCGCAGGGCACCTCCTCGCCCGCCCCGCCCTCTTCGCGCCCCTTCTCGTACCCCTTCTCGAACTGACGCTCCTCGTCCGAGACGAGCACGAACCAGTTCAGCGGCACCTGCCACGTCGACGTACGGATCCAGGGGCGGGCGTCGGGGTTCCTGGCGAGCCACTGCTCGTAGTCCGCGGCCGTCTGGCGGCGCACCACCGGCGGCAGGACCGCGTCCAGGACCGGCGTCGGCAGCTGGCCCGGCAGCTCCCCCAGGGCCTGCCAGCCGCGCAGCCGGGTCCGCCAGGGGCAGACGCACACCACACCGTCGGCCTCCACCACGAACGCGTCGCTGCTCTCGTGCACCGGCACGGGGACGGGGGGTGTGGGCAGCAAGTCAGCCAGGGACCGCCGCAGTTCGTCCTGGTACGAGGGACGGTCGGCGCGACGCGCGTAGCGCGCCCAGTGGCCGCGCTCGGGTTCCGGGAAGGCGGCGAGCGGCTCATAAACGCGCAAGTAGGACGCGTACGGGACAACCAATGAAGACACCTTGGGCACGGCTGCTCCCTCCCCCGCCTACCGGCTGGAAAACACTGCAAATCGTGCCATGGCCGAACTCCATCGTGCTTCCAGCGCGACAGGAGAGGGTGATCCTCGGCACTGCGCGGTCAGCGGGTTCTCCCAGGCTCTAGTCTCATGCCCAACGGGCCCCGCCACCCGCACGGGCGCCCGCCTAACCGCCGCCACTTGACCGGGAGTCACCACCGTGACCGAAGCAGACAACGGCGTCCTGCACACCCTGTTCCACTCGGACCAGGGGGGCCATGAGCAAGTAGTGCTCTGCCAGGACCGTGCCAGCGGCCTCAAGGCCGTCATCGCCATCCACTCCACCGCCCTGGGCCCCGCCCTCGGCGGCACCCGCTTCTATCCGTACGCGAGCGAGGAAGCCGCCGTCGCGGACGCGCTGAACCTCGCGCGCGGGATGTCGTACAAGAACGCCATGGCCGGTCTCGACCACGGCGGCGGCAAGGCCGTGATCATCGGCGACCCGGAGCAGATCAAGAGCGAGGAGCTCCTGCTCGCCTACGGCCGCTTCGTGGCCTCGCTCGGCGGCCGCTACGTGACGGCGTGCGACGTCGGCACGTACGTCGCGGACATGGACGTCGTCGCGCGCGAATGCCGCTGGACGACGGGCCGCTCCCCCGAGAACGGCGGCGCGGGCGACTCGTCCGTGCTCACCGCCTTCGGTGTCTTCCAGGGCATGCGCGCCTCCGCCGACCACCTGTGGGGCGACCCGTCGCTGCGCGGGCGCAAGGTCGGTATCGCGGGCGTCGGCAAGGTCGGCCACCACCTCGTGGAGCACCTCCTTGCGGACGGCGCCGAGGTCGTGATCACCGATGTGCGCGAGGAGTCCGTGAACCGGATCACCCACAAGCACCCGTCCGTGACGGCCGTCGCCGACACCGAGGCGCTGATCCGGGTCGAGGGCCTGGACGTGTACGCCCCCTGCGCGCTCGGCGGCGCCCTGAACGACGACTCCGTGCCGGTGCTCACCGCGAAGGTGGTCTGCGGCGCTGCCAACAACCAGCTCGCGCACCCGGGCGTGGAGAAGGACCTCGCCGATCGCGGGATCCTCTACGCGCCCGACTACGTGGTGAACGCGGGCGGCGTGATCCAGGTCGCCGACGAGCTGCACGGCTTCGACTTCGACCGGTGCAAGGCGAAGGCGTCAAAGATCTTCGACACCACTCTTGCCATATTCGCTCGCGCAAAGACGGATGGTATTCCGCCGGCTGCCGCAGCCGACAGGATCGCCGAACAGCGGATGGCGGAGGCCCGTCGCCCCTGACCCCGTAAGCCCCCTCGGAGGGCCCCGCCGACGTGCGCGAGAGACAAGACTCACCCCCGTCGGCGGGTCGCCCGGCAAGAAGAGGTTAAAATCGCAGTTGACCAGCGAGGACAGGGCTCCTCGCGGGTTCTGCGCCGAGGCGCGTCCTGCGGGCGACGTACCGTATGGCCGCAGGAGCAGGTACCGTGGAAGCCCTACGGACCGGCCTCTCCACGGAGAGCCCGTTCCTGATCATGAACGCGTGTCAAGACTCTGGGGTCACCAAGCCCCATATCCGAGGGGGTCGAGCCATGGGGCGCGGCCGGGCAAAGGCCAAGCAGACGAAGGTCGCCCGCCAGCTGAAGTACAGCAGCGGCGGGACTGACCTCTCGCGTCTGGCCAATGAGCTGGGCGCTTCGACTTCGCAACAGCCGCCGAATGGCGAGCCGTTCGAGGACGACGACGAGGAAGACGACCCGTACGCCCAGTACGCGGATCTGTATAACGACGACGAGGACGACGACTCCGACGAGTCAGGTCCTTCGTCGCAGCGCCGCGGCGCTTGACCTCGTTGCATTCGCAGCACTTGCAGCATTCGCAGTTCTCGTAGCAACTGCACTTCACCCGGTCCGGGGTGGTCACCACACCGGACCGGGTTTTGTGCTGCTCTCGCGGGCAGCTCACCGGCCTACTCGGAGTAGTCACCGATCAGTGCCGCGCCCTCGGTGTGGTCGCCGCGCTCGGTGATCTCACCGGCGATCCAGGCGTCCACGCCGCGGTCCGCGAGGGTCGTGAGGGCCGCGTCCGCGGACTCCTCGGGGACGATCGCCATCATGCCGACGCCCATGTTCAGCGTCTTCTCCAGCTCCAGGCGCTCGACCTGACCGGCCTTGCCGACCACGTCGAAGATCGCGCCGGGCGTCCACGTCTCGCGGTCGACGATCGCGTGCAGGCCGTCCGGGATGACCCGGCCGAGGTTCGCCGCGAGGCCGCCGCCCGTGATGTGGCTGAAGGCGTGGACGTCCGTGGTGCGGGTGAGCGCCAGGCAGTCCAGGGAGTAGATCTTGGTGGGCTCCAGGAGCTCCTCGCCGAGCGTCCGGCCGAACTCCTCGACCTGGCGGTCCAGGGCCCAGCCCGCGCGGTCGAAGACCACGTGCCGGACGAGCGAGTACCCGTTCGAGTGAAGACCGGAGGACGCCATGGCGATCACCGCGTCACCCTTACGAATGCGATCGGGGCCGAGCACGCGGTCGGCCTCGACCGCGCCCGTTCCGGCGCCCGCGACGTCGAAGTCGTCCGGGCCGAGGAGGCCGGGGTGCTCGGCCGTCTCGCCACCGATGAGAGCGCAGCCCGCGAGCACACAGCCCTCGGCGATGCCCTTCACGATGGCCGCGACGCGCTCGGGGTGGACCTTGCCGACGCAGATGTAGTCGGTCATGAAGAGCGGCTCGGCGCCGCACACCACGATGTCGTCCATGACCATCGCGACCAGGTCGTGCCCGATGGTGTCGTACACGCCGAGCTGGCGGGCGATGTCGACCTTCGTGCCGACACCGTCGGTGGCGGAGGCGAGCAGGGGGCGCTCGAAGCGCTTGAGGGCGGAGGCGTCGAAGAGTCCGGCGAAGCCGCCGATGCCGCCGAGGACCTCGGGGCGCTTCGTCTTCTTCACCCACTCCTTCATCAGCTCGACGGCGCGGTCGCCCGCCTCGATGTCGACGCCCGCGGAGGCGTAGCTGGCACCAGTGGTCTCAGACATGTGGGGTGAGAACTTTCGTGTCGTTACTACGGGGCTTACGGGCGACGGATCGCGTCGGCCGCAGCGGTGGACGCCGGACCGGCGGCCAGCTCCGTCTCCAGGAGCTGCTTGCCGAGCAGCTCGGGGTCGGGCAGATCCATCGGGTACACGCCGTCGAAGCAGGCGCGGCAGAGGTTCGGCTTGTCGATGGTGGTGGCTTCGATCATGCCGTCGATGGAGATGTACGAGAGCGAGTCGGCGCCCATGGACGTGGCGATCTCGTCGATCGTCATGCCGTTGGCGATGAGCTCGGCGCGGGTGGCGAAGTCGATGCCGAAGAAGCAGGGCCACTTCACGGGCGGCGAGGAGATCCGGATGTGGATCTCGGCGGCGCCGGCCTCGCGGAGCATCTTGACCAGGGCGCGCTGGGTGTTGCCGCGCACGATCGAGTCGTCGACGACGACCAGGCGCTTGCCCTTGATGACTTCCTTGAGGGGGTTCAGCTTCAGCCGGATGCCGAGCTGGCGGATCGTCTGCGAGGGCTGGATGAAGGTCCGGCCCACATAGGCGTTCTTCACCAGACCGGCGCCGAAGGGGATGCCGGAGGCTTCCGCGTAACCGATCGCGGCGGGCGTTCCGGACTCCGGGGTCGCTATGACGAGGTCGGCCTCCACCGGGGCTTCCTCGGCGAGTTTCCGGCCCATTTCGACGCGCGAGAGGTAGACGTTCCGGCCGGCGATGTCGGTGTCGGGGCGCGCCAGATAGACGTACTCGAAGACACAGCCCTTGGGCTTCGCTTCCGCGAATCGGGACGTTCGCAGTCCGTTCTCGTCGACCGCGATGAACTCGCCGGGCTCAACCTCGCGGACGAAGCTGGCGCCGCAGATGTCGAGCGCCGCGGACTCCGACGCGACGACCCAGCCGCGCTCCAGGCGGCCGAGGACCAGCGGGCGGATGCCCTGCGGGTCACGCGCCGCGTACAGCGTGTGCTCGTTCATGAAGACGAGAGAGAAGGCGCCCTGGACGTCCGGGAGGACCTTGGTGGCGGCTTCTTCGATGGTCAGCGGCTTGCCGTCGTCGTCCACCTGGCCCGCGAGGAGAGCCGTCACCAGGTCGGTGTCGTTGGTCGCGGCGACCTGGGTCGCGCGGCCGTTCTCCTTGGGCAGGTCGGCGACCAGCTCGGCGAGCTGCGCCGTGTTGACGAGGTTGCCGTTGTGCCCGAGCGCGATGGAGCCGTGCGCGGTGGCACGGAACGTCGGCTGGGCGTTCTCCCATACGGAGGCTCCGGTGGTCGAGTAGCGGGCGTGACCGACCGCGATATGACCCTGGAGCGAGCTGAGAGAGGTTTCGTCGAAGACCTGGGAGACGAGCCCCATGTCCTTGAAGACAAGGATCTGGGAACCGTTGCTGACCGCGATTCCCGCGGACTCCTGGCCTCGGTGTTGAAGGGCGTACAGCCCGAAGTATGTGAGCTTGGCGACCTCTTCACCCGGAGCCCAGACACCGAAGACGCCGCAAGCGTCCTGGGGGCCCTTCTCGCCGGGGAGCAGATCATGATTGAGTCGACCGTCACCACGTGGCACGACATCGAGTGTAGGCGAGATCGACCACTGGTCCGAATTGGGGATACGGGCCCCGCACGGAGCGTGATGACACCACCGGGGCGTACGTGGAGTGCTACGCCCTTGTGAACAGGTGAGCGGAAGCGTTGACAGGGGCGCGCGGGTCCCGTGAAGCTCCTGGTCCATGCCCCTGCCGCCCCTCGGTGACCCCTCGGCCACCCTTGTGGAGCGCCGCCACGTCGACCTGGTCCGTGTCGCGAGCGCCATCTGTTGCGACGGCGCCTGAACAGAGCCGCGGAGCACCTCGGCAACCGTTACCTCTCCCCCCCCTGGCGCGCCTGAAGTCCGATGCGCCGATTTCCGTTCGTCGCTGCCCGACCGGCCTCTCGCCGGTCGCAGCCGCCTGCCGACGCGCCGCGGGCGGCACGCCGCTGCACGGCAGGCGTGCAGGCGTGGTGGGTGGGGGGATTCATCCCCGTTTCATCCTGGAGAAGCAGTGACTTCGTACGAGCCCTCTCTGTCCCGGCGTACCTTCAGCGGCGCCATCGGTGCCGGCGCGGCAGCGGCGGTCGGTCTTTCCGCCGGGGACGCCCACGGCCGGACGCCGGTCGAGCGCCCCTTCCGTGCCGTCCCTCGCAGAGGTACACGGCGGCCGAACATTCTGTTCATCCTCGGCGACGACCTGGGCTGGGCCGACCTCTCCTCGTACGGGTCGCCGCACATCAAGACCCCGAACCTGGACCGCCTGGCCCGCCAGGGCGTGCGGTTCACCGACGCCTACGCCGGGTCCGCGACCTGCTCGCCGACCCGCTTCAGCCTCTACACGGGGCGCTATCCGGGGCGTACGAAGGGCGGGCTCGCGGAGCCGATCGCGGACAAGTCGGCCGGCCTGGAGCCGACGCATCCCACGCTGGCCTCGCTCCTGAAGGACGCCGGGTACTCGACCGCGCTCATCGGGAAGTGGCACTGCGGGTATTTGCCGGACTACTCGCCCACGAAGTCGGGCTGGGACGAGTTCTTCGGGAACTTCGGCGGGGCTCTTGAGTACTACTCGAAGCTGGGGCTCGGCGGGGAGTACGACCTCTACGCGGGCGACGTCCGGGAGGGCGACGCGGAGTACAAAGACCTGCGCTATTACACGCGGATCCTGACCGAGCGGGCGAGCGAGTACGTGCGGCGGGACCACGGGGACAAGCCCTGGCTGCTCAATCTGAACTTCACGACGCCGCACTGGCCGTGGATAGCCGACGGGGACACCGAGGAGAGCGCCGAGATCGTACGGCGGATCAAGGCGGGCGAGAAGGGCGCGCTCTGGCACCAGGACGGCGGCTCCGTGGAGAAGTACACGGAGATGGTGGAAGACCTGGACCGGTCGGTCGGCGAGGTGCTCAAGGCCCTGAAGAAGTCCGGGCAGGAGAAGGACACCCTGGTCTTCTTCGCCTCCGACAACGGCGGCGAGCGCTTCTCGTACAACTGGCCTCTCTCCGGCAACAAGTCCTCGCTCCAGGAGGGCGGTATCCGCGTGCCGACCATCGTGCGCTGGCCCGCGCGGCTCGACGGCGGGCAGGTCAGCCACGAGCCCGTGTTCACCCCGGACTGGACGGCGACGCTCCTGGAGATCGGCGGGGCCAGGCCGCATCCCGCGTACGAGCTCGACGGGACCAGCCTCGCGCCCTATCTCCTGAAGGGCGAGAAGCTCGCCGAGCGGGAGCTGTTCTGGCGGGTGCGCGGGGAGCGTGCGCTGCGGCGCGGCGACTGGAAGTACTACCGGGGCAAGGGCGGCAAGGACCAGCTCTTCGACCTCGCCGCGGATCAGCGGGAGCAGGCCGACCGGGCGCCGGACGAGCCGAAGCTGCTCGCCGAGCTGAAGGCGGCCTGGGAGAAGACGGACAAGGAGCTGCTGCCTTACCCCGCTGCCTGAACTGAGCCTTAAGCGCGGCCTAAGAAGCCCTCCGAGGGGTTCGCGCGGACCGATGTGATCGCTAGCGTGCCTCGCGCGCGCCCCAGTTGATCTCCAGGTCCGCGCGATCCCCCACCCGGAAGGTCCCCCATGAAGCCGTCCCCGCGCCTCTGCCTCGTTCCGGCCGCCGTGGCAGCCGCCCTGACCGCTGCCGCCGCCGCGCCCGCGCCCGCCGCCGACGAACCGGAGCGGCGCGTCCAGGTCGCCATGGTCAACTTCACGGACAGCCGGATCCCGGACGCGGGCAAGCTCGAAACCGCCCTGAAGGACAACTACTTCGGTGCCAAAGGCTCCCTGACCTCGTACTACAACGAGGTCACCGGCGGGGCGACCACCTTCAAGGCCGCCGAGGGCGACGGCGTCACCGGGCCCGTCGACATCGATCTCGCGGCCACCGGCTGCGACACCGGCAAGATCAACGACCTGACGCGCAAGGCACTGGCCGCGAAGGGCGTCCCCGAGGACAGCTACGACCATCTGTCGCTCGTCTTCCCCTCGGAGAAGGCCGGCTGCGACTGGCTCGCGCTCGGCACCGTCGGCGGCGGCACCACCTGGATGCCGATCGGCGCCGACGCCAAGATGTCGATGACGGCCCTGGTCCACGAGTTCGGCCACAACTTCGGCTACAGCCACCACATGCGCCTGCGCTGCCCCGACGGCGACCTCGGCGAGGGCTGCAAGGAGGACGGCACCAGCCACAAGACCCCGATGGGCGGCGGCGGTTGGGAGGCCGGGCTCACCTCGCCCGAGCTCCTGCACAACAAGTGGCTGACGGGCGGCGAAGTGGCGAAGCCCGACAAGTCGGCGACCTACACCCTGCGCCCGCTGTACGGGAACGGCAGCGGGGTCCGTGCCGTCGACATCCCGCTGGGCGACGACCGCCTGGTCGTGGAGCTGCGGCACGAGTCGGGCACCCTCGACGGCGAGATCCAGGGCGTGCACGCCTACCGGGTGCCGGACGGGGACTACGCGAAGTCGGCGCTCGTCGACCCGACCCCGGACGCCGACGAGTCCACCGGCGGCGACGCCCCGGCCGACGCGGACGCGCTGGGGGCGGGGGCGAAGCTGACGGACAAGGCCCGCAAGGTCGAGGTCGAGGTCGTGAAGGCGGGCGCCGAAACGGCGACGGTGAAGGTGAGCCTGGACGGGGTGGCGGCCCCGGCGAAGGCAGCGAAGCCTGCGGAGGCCGCCGGGCCCGTACAGGACGAGCCCGCCGACGCCGCACCGGAGAAGGCCGCCGAGGCCCCCGCCGACGCGCGCCCCGCGGGCAACTCCACCGAACTCGCCGAGACCGGCGGCGATTCCGACACCACGCTCGCCTACTCCGTCGGCGGCGGCCTGCTGCTCGCCTTCGGCGGCGCGTTCCTGCTGAAGTCCCGCACCCGCCGGTCCGCCGCTACTTCTGCTTCTCCTGCTTCAGGTCGGCATTCGCGCTGACGACCGTGCCGTCCTCGGCGGTGAGCGAGAGCCCGTCGTGGCTCAGCCGGTAGCTCACCTTGCCGTCGAACAGCTTGAGGAGCTTCTTCTCGGTCTCCCCCTCGGCCCCCTGGCACATCATCCGGGTGGTCCGGGGGGCGCCGAGGGTGATCTGCCCGTCCTTCACCTCGGCCTTGGCGGTGACGCTGTTGCAGCCGAGCTTGCCGCGGACCGTGCCGTCCTTGCCGAAGGTCAGATGGGCCTTGCCGTCCACTTCCTTCGGCAGGGGGGCCACGGCCTCGCGGTCACCAACGGCGTTCACGTTCCACTTCGTGCCCGTCAGCGGGGCGTCCGGCTTCGAGGTGAGGGACACGCGGTCTCCCTTGTCCGTGGTGAGCGTCAGCTTGTCGCCGTCGACCGCGGCCTTCAGCTCACCCTTGGCGATGGTGCCCTTGAGGGCATCCTCGAAGTCCAGCTTGTCGCAGCCCCTCTTGGTGGAGAGGGCGTTGGCGAAGTCGACGGAGTCGCCGTCCATCGAGACGTCCGCGGTGAAGCCGTTGCAGCCGTAGTTGCCCTCGGCCTTGCCCTTGTCGCCGATCTTTACGTACGCATCGCCCGGGGCCTGCTGCTTCTTGCCGTTCACCGTGACGCTCTCGACGCTCCAGTGGACGCCGGTGAGGTTCGGCCGGGACCCGACGGACCCGCTGCCGGATCCGGTCTCGGTGCCGCACGCGGTGAGCATGCCCGCGGCGGCCAGGGCCATGACGGTCGGAGTCAGTCGTTGCTTCTGCATGCCGCTGTGACGGGGCAAGTGGGTGATCTGGTTCCCCTCGGCCCGCGAAGCAGCCGTTCCAAGGGCCCCCGGCTAGCTCATGACCGGCAGCAGCCCCGCCAGATCCGCCCGCTCCCCGCTCGCACTGACCTTCGCCCCGTCCAGGGCCGTCTTCCAGTCCGTACGCCCGGTCGCGAGGCGGATCCAGGTCAGCGGGTCGGTCTCGACGACGTTCGGCGGGGTGCCGCGGGTGTGCCGGGGGCCTTCCACGCACTGGACCACGGCGAACGGCGGGACCCTGACCTCGACGGCACCGCCGGGCGCCTTCACCGCGAGGGCGTCGGCGAGCAGCCGGGTGCAGGCGGCCAGGGCCTGGCGGTCGTACGGGACGTCAAGGCCCGGCACCGCGTCGTTCAGGTCGTCGGTGTGCACGATGAGTTCGACGGTCCGGGTGACCAGGAAGTCGTCCAGGGTCATCGCGCCGAACCGCGTGGGCATGAGCCGCCCCTGCGTCAGGCCGGGCAGCGCCTCCTCGAACTCGGCGAGCGTGCGCGCGTACAGCCCGGGCAGGTCCTCCTGCGCGGCGAAGGCACGCGACGCCTCGTCGACCTGCCGGGCGGCCGAAGCGGTCGCGGACGGCCAGTCGAGCAGCGCCACTTCACGGGCGGCGGGCTCCGGCATGGCGAGGAAGCGGGTGGCGCCGCCGAGCGCCATCGTCAGGTGCGCGGCCAGTTCGCGGACGGTCCAGTCGCCGAGCCGGGTCGGCAGGGCGAGCTGCCCGGGCTCCAGGGCGCCGACCGCTTCTCGTACGTTGCCGAACTGGGCGAGCACGGCGGTGCGGATCTTGGCGGGGTCGTACGAACGGGTGCGCTTCTTGGCCGGTGGCATGGGCCGAGCCTAATTCTTCCCGGGGTAGCCCCGGAGACCCATTTCCACCTGGTCGAAGACGCGCTCGGCGGAGGCGGCACAGTCCTTGGCGATCTCCTCCAGCGGGTCGCCTTCGAGGGTGCGCCGGTGGTTCTCGACGACGAGCGCGTTGCGGGCGCCGATCAGCTGCGATGCGGCGACCCGGGCCAGGAGCATGTCGCCCGTCTCCTCGGCGAGGGCGTCCGCGAGGAGCTGGACGCTGCGCATGTGGAAGCCCACCATGCGGTGCGCGAGGGTCGGCGTCTCGCTGATGAGCTGGCGCACCTTGAGAGCGCGCGGGTCGCCGGCGAGGCCGATCGAGGGGTCACGGCCGTTGATCTGCGCCAGGAACTGCCCGCGCAGCGCGGTGACCGCGGACTGTCCGGGCTGTCGCTCGCGCACCGCGCGGGCCGCGTCGCCGACGTGCTCCTCCATGGGGCTGACGATGACGCCTTCCTTGGTGCCGAAGTAGTTGAAGACGGTCATCTTCGACACTTCGGCGGCCTCGGCGATCTCCGCCACGGAGACATGGTCGAAGCCACGCTCCGAGCAGAGGTCCACCGCCGCCCGCCAGATCCGTGAGGCCGTCTGCTTCTTCTTGCGCGCACGCAGCCCCAGCTCGTCAGTCATGCAGGTCACGGTACCGGGGCGGCTTCTTCCCCGGCCGTGAGCGTGACGAAGCCCCCGTCCGGATCAGCAGACCGGACGGGGGCTTCGCGGGTGGATCAGAATCGGATCAGAGGCGGATCAGCGACGGATCAGGCGAAGAGCCCCGGAAGGGTCCCCTCGTACGCCTCGCGGATGTCGCCCAGCGGCAGCGTGAACTCGCCCTGGAGCTCCACCGCGTCACCGTCGACCACACCGACGCGCGTCACGGGAAGACCCCGCGCCCCGCACATGTCGGTGAAGCGCAGCTCCTCGGAGCGGGGGACGGAGACGACCGCGCGCCCCGCCGACTCGCTGAACAGCAGGGTGAACGCGTCGAGACCGTCCGGGACGACCAGGCGCGCGCCCTTCCCGCCGCGCAGGCACGACTCGGCGACGGCCTGCGCGAGACCGCCGTCCGACAGGTCGTGCGCGGCGTCGATCATGCCGTCGCGCGAGGCCGAGATGAGGATCTCGGCGAGCAGCCGCTCGCGCTCCAGGTCGACCTTCGGGGGAAGCCCGCCGAGGTGGTCGTGGACGACCTGCGACCAGGCCGAGCCGCCGAACTCCTCGCTGGTGTCGCCCAGGAGGTAGAGCAGCTGGCCCTCCTTGGCGAACGCGATCGGCGTGCGGCGCGCGACGTCGTCGATCACACCGAGCACCGAGACGACGGGCGTCGGGTGGATCGCCGCCTCGCCGGTCTGGTTGTAGAGCGAGACGTTGCCGCCGGTCACCGGGGTGCCCAGGATCTGGCAGGCGTCGGCGAGACCGCGGGTGGTCTCGGCGAACTGCCACATGACGTCCGGGTCCTCGGGCGAACCGAAGTTCAGGCAGTCCGAGACGGCGAGCGGCCGGGCACCCGTCGCGGCGACGTTGCGGTACGCCTCCGACAGGGCGAGCTGGGCGCCCGCGTACGGGTCGAGCTTCGAGTAGCGGCCGTTGCCGTCGTTGGCGAGGGCGACACCGAGGCCGGACTCCTCGTCGATACGGACCATGCCGGAGTCCTCGGGCTGCGCGAGCACCGTGTTGCCCTGCACGAAACGGTCGTACTGATCCGTCACCCACGCCTTGGATGCCTGGTTCGGCGAGGCGACGACCGCGAGGACCTGCTCGCGCAGTTCGTCCGAAGTCGCCGGGCGGGCCAGCTTGTTGGCGTCGTCCGCCTGGAGGGCGTCCTGCCACTTCGGCCGGGCGTAGGGGCGCTCGTAGACCGGGCCGTCGTGGGCGACGGTGCGCGGGTCGAGGTCGACGATCTTCTCGCCGTGCCAGAAGATCTCCAGGCGGTCGCCGTCGGTCACCTCACCGACGACGGTGGCGATGACGTCCCACTTCTCGCAGATCGCGAGGAAGCGCTCGACCTTGTCGGGCTCGACGACCGCGCACATGCGCTCCTGCGACTCGCTCATGAGGATTTCCTCGGGAGTGAGCGTGGAGTCGCGAAGCGGTACGTCGTCGAGCTCGACGCGCATGCCGCCGGAGCCGTTCGACGCCAGCTCGGAGGTCGCGCAGGAGAGGCCTGCGGCACCGAGGTCCTGGATGCCGACGACCAGCTTCTCGGCGAAGGCCTCCAGGGTGCACTCGATGAGGAGCTTCTCCTGGAAGGGGTCGCCGACCTGCACGGCGGGACGCTTCGACGGCTTGGTGTCGTCGAAGGTCTCGGAGGCGAGGATCGAGGCGCCGCCGATGCCGTCGCCGCCGGTCCGGGCCCCGTAGAGGATGACCTTGTTGCCGGGGCCGCTGGCCTTCGCGAGGTGGATGTCCTCGTGCCGCATGACGCCGATGGCACCGGCGTTGACCAGCGGGTTGCCCTGGTAGCAGGCGTCGAAGACGAGCTCGCCGCCGATGTTGGGCAGGCCCAGGCAGTTGCCGTAGCCACCGATGCCCGCGACGACGCCGGGCAGGACGCGCCGGGTGTCGGGGTGGTCGGCGGCGCCCATCCGCAGCGGGTCCACGACCGCGACCGGGCGGGCGCCCATCGCGATGATGTCGCGGACGATGCCGCCGACACCGGTGGCCGCGCCCTGGTAGGGCTCGACGTAGGACGGGTGGTTGTGCGACTCGACCTTGAAGGTGACCGCGTAACCGTTGCCGACGTCGACGACGCCGGCGTTCTCGCCGATGCCGACGAGCATCGCGTCGTTCTCGGGGGCCTTCTCGCCGAACTGGCGCAGGTGGACCTTGCTGCTCTTGTACGAGCAGTGCTCGGACCACATGACGGAGTACATGGCGAGTTCGGCGCCGGTGGGCCGGCGCCCCAGGATCTCGCGTACGCGGGCGTACTCGTCTTCCTTCAGGCCCAGTTCGGCCCAGGGAAGCTTGACCTCGGGGGTCTCGGCGGCGTGCTTGACGGTGTCCAGAGTCATCAGACGTTGACCAGCTTCTTCAGGATCGAGGTGAAGAATCCCAGACCGTCGGTGCCACCGGTCCCGATCAGCGGCTCGACGGCGTGCTCGGGGTGCGGCATGAGGCCGACGACGTTGCCCGCGGCGTTCGAGACACCGGCGATGTCGCGCAGCGAACCGTTCGGGTTCACGTCCAAGTAGCGGAAGACGACCCGCCCCTCGGCCTCCAGCATGTCCAGGGTCCGCTCATCGGCGACGTAGCGGCCGTCGATGTTCTTCAGCGGTACGGAGATTTCCTGACCGGCTTCGTAGTCGGCGGTCCAGGCGGTGCCGGACGTCTCCACGCGCAGCTTCTGGTCGCGGCAGATGAAGTGCAGGTGGTTGTTCTTCAGCATCGCGCCGGGCAGCAGGTGCGACTCGGTGAGCACCTGGAAGCCGTTGCAGATACCGAGAACCGGCATACCGGCCTTCGCCTGCTCGATGACCGACTCCATGACCGGCGAAAACCGTGAAATGGCCCCGGCCCGCAGATAGTCGCCGTACGAGAATCCGCCGGGAAGCACCACGGCGTCGACCTGCTTCAGGTCCTTGTCCCGGTGCCAGAGCGGCACGGCTTCGGCGCCGGCGACGCGGACGGCGCGCTGGGTGTCGCGGTCGTCGAGCGTTCCGGGGAAAGTGACGACTCCGATTCGAGCAGTCACTTCTCTTCCTCCACCTTTACGAAGAAGTCTTCGATCACGGTGTTGGCGAGGAAGGTTTCCGCCATCTCGTGGATACGGGCGAGGGCGGCGTCATCGACGGGCCCGTCCACCTCGAGTTCGAAGCGCTTTCCCTGACGTACGTCGGCGATCCCCTTGAATCCGAGGCGCGGCAGTGCACGCTGCACCGCCTGGCCCTGGGGGTCGAGGATCTCCGGCTTGAGCATGACGTCGACTACGACGCGTGCCACTGGCACTCCCGGTGTGTGGTGCTGGCTGAGCGGTCCCTTCAGACTACCCGCACAAAAATTCTACTCGCGTAGATTCGTAGAAACCTACGTGAGGACGGTCACGTTCCGACTCATACTCACGTATCGAACGGGGCACCTTCGCGAAAAATCCAGGAAAAGATCACGCAACCCCATTGCGTCCGGACACGCGGGCGGATTTAGTCGGGCTTCACAATGCAATGCCAGGCACTGTACAAAGGAAATGGCATTAGCCGATGCTTTGCACATAACAGTGCTCATAACAGCCGGACAGTCGGCATCACCGCACGTCAACGCGGTAGAGCCGCACGAAGGGACCGATATTCGTGGCGCAGCGTGTCGTGGTCACTCTCTCTGACGACATCGACGGCGGGGATGCGGCGGAGACGATCGCCTTCGGTCTTGACGGCAAGTCGTACGAGATCGACCTCAATCAAACCAACGCCAAGAAACTGCGCAAGGCACTTGCCCCGTACCTGGACGCGGCCCGCAAGCAGTCGAAGTCCGGCAAGGCCTTCAAGCACACGACGGTGGCGGCGAACCCGGCGGCGGTCCGCGCCTGGGCCCGCTCGCACCAGATGGACGTGCCGCCGCGCGGGCGCATCCCCAAGAAGGTCTACGAGGCCTTCGAAGCGGCGAACTGACGCCGGACCACCGGCGCAGGGCCGCCCCGCCGGCCTCGGCGGGACCCCCGCCGGGGCGGCCCCTCGGCAACCGACTTGACCTGCACCCCCGCTGGTCGGCTAGAGTTTGGAACACGCCGAGGGGCAAGGCCGAAAGGCCCGAACCTCACGGAGTCTTGCGGGTGTAGTTCAGTAGTAGAACATCCCCCTTCCAGGGGGAAGGCGCAGTGTGCAATTCCTGTCACCCGCTCTGCATCGCCGACCAGCCACTCTTTCGAGTGCGGTAGGCTGATGCCCGCGCCGATCAGTGAAAGCTGGTCGGAGGCAATGCGAACGTAGCTCAGTTGGTAGAGCGCAACCTTGCCAAGGTTGAGGTCGCGAGTTCGAACCTCGTCGTTCGCTCCAGAGAAGAAGGCCCCGGTCATCGCGACCGGGGCCATATTAGTGTCTACCCCGCTTCTGACATTTGTGATTCGTGCCGGTGACAGGGCG
>NZ_JBNNJZ010000151.1:0-15924 GCF_050270335.1 Streptomyces sp. NPDC059900 | reverse complement strand
GACCTGCGGGTCGCGGTCATCGCCGCCCAGTGGCACGAGAAGGTCATGGACGGCCTCGTCGACGGCGCGCTGCGCGCCCTGCACGAGCTGGGCATCGACGAGCCGACCGTCCTGCGCGTACCCGGCAGCTTCGAGCTGCCGGTCGTCGCCAAGGTCCTCGCAGGACGCGGCTACGACGCGATCGTGGCCCTCGGCGTCGTCATCCGCGGCGGAACCCCGCACTTCGAGTACGTGTGCCAGGGCGTCACCCAGGGGCTGACCCAGGTGACGGTGGACACCGGCGTGCCCGTCGGCTTCGGCGTCCTGACCTGCGACACCGAGGAGCAGGCCCTGGACAGGGCGGGCATCGAGGGCTCCCGCGAGGACAAGGGGCACGAGGCGGTCACCGCGGCCGTGGCCACCGCGACCACGCTGCGTACGATCTCCGAACCCTGGCGGTGAGCGGGTCCGGGGAGCCGCGTAAAGTAAGAGCCATCATGTCCAAGAAGACTTTCGAGGAGCTCTTCGCCGAGCTCCAGCACAAGGCCGCCAACGGCGACCCCGCCACGTCGCGCACCGCCGAGCTGGTCGACAAGGGCGTCCATGCCATCGGCAAGAAGGTCGTCGAGGAGGCCGCCGAAGTCTGGATGGCCGCCGAGCACGAGGGCAAGGAAGCCGCGGCCGAGGAGATCTCCCAGCTCCTCTACCACGTGCAGGTGATGATGGTCGCCCGCGGCATCTCCCTCGACGACGTGTACGCCCACCTCTGAGCCGTACCGCACCCTCCGCCCGACTCTCCCGTCACGCAAAGGAATCCGACCTCATGCTGCGCATCGCCGTCCCCAACAAGGGTTCACTGTCCGGACCTGCGTCGGCGATGCTCCATGAGGCCGGATACCAGCAGCGCAAGGAGTCCAAGGAGCTCGTCCTCGTCGACCCGGACAACGAAGTCGAGTTCTTCTACCTCCGGCCCAAGGACATCGCGATCTATGTCTCGGCCGGCAAGCTCGACATCGGCATCACCGGTCAGGACCTCCTGATCGACTCGGGCGCGAACGCCGAGACGATCCTGCCCCTCGGCTTCGCACGCTCCACCTTCCGCTTCGCCGCGAAGCCGGGCACGGCGAACACCATCGCGGACCTCGCGGGCAAGACCGTCGCGACCTCGTACGAGGGAATCGTCGCCAAGCACCTCGCGGACAGCGGCGTCGACGCCTCCGTCGTGCACCTGGACGGCGCGGTGGAGACCGCCATCGAGCTCGGCGTCGCACAGGTCATCGCGGACGTCGTGGAGACCGGCACCTCGCTGCGCAACGCGGGCCTCGAAGTGTTCGGCGAGCCGATCATGAAGTCCGAGGCGGTCGTCATCCGGCGCACCGGCGCCGACACCGACGACCCGAAGGTCCAGCAGTTCCTGCGCCGCCTCCAGGGCGTCCTGGTCGCCCGGTCGTACGTGATGATGGACTACGACTGCCGGGCCGAGCACCTGGAGCAGGCCGTCGCCCTCACGCCCGGCCTGGAGTCGCCGACGATCTCGCCCCTGCACAACGAAGGCTGGGTCGCCGTCCGCTCCATGGTCCCGGCCAAGGAAGCCCAGCGGATCATGGACGACCTGTACGCCATCGGAGCGCGGGCCATCCTGACCACGGCCATCCACGCCTGCCGCCTCTGATGACCCGGCAGGAGACCCCGGCCATGAGCAACCAGCCCGACAGCACCGACACCCCCGCCCTGCCCGTCACCTTCCGGCCGGGCCGGACCCGGGCGGTCCTGCTCACCGCGGGCGCCGCGATCCTCGTGGTGCTCACGGTGATCTCGCTGCTCATCCCCGGCCTCAGCGCGGGGGAGCGGCTCAGCTTCATCTTCACCGGCGTGCTGCTCTTCGGGGTGCTCGCGCTCCTGAGCAGGCCCAAGGTCGTCGCCGACGAGTCCGGCGTGACCGTCGTCAACATCGCCACCAGCAGGCGCCTGGAGTGGGCCGAGATCGTCCAGGTCAACCTGCGTCCCGGTGACCCGTGGGTGTTCCTCAACCTCAGCGACGGCACCAGCCTGCCCGTCATGGGCATCCAGCCCGGCATCGCCAAGCAGCGGGCCATCAGCGACGCCCGTGCGCTGCGTGCCCTCGCCGAGGACCGCACCCCGCAGGGCTGACGTTTGTGGCCGGGTCTTGATTAATCTGGTGGCGGGGCACGCATGGTGTGCCGCCCCGCCCCAGTCGGGCCCGCCCGGTCCGCTGGGGCTCCTGCTACCCGAGGAGTGACTCCCTCCGGCGATGGACGGTTCGTCCTGTAGTACATGCGCCGCCCCCTCCCGACATACCGGGACAGGTCAGACCAGGGAGGCGGCGGCATGACCACGTCCCTGCTGCTTCTCGGGGCGGCATTCCTGCTGATTCTCGCCAACGGCTTCTTCGTGGCCGCCGAGTTCGGGCTCGTCACCGTCGAGCGCCCGGACGCCGAGAAGGCCGCCGCGGACGGCGACCGACGGGCCCGCGGGGTCGTCGACGCCCTCAAGGAGCTGTCCTTCCAGCTCTCCGGCACCCAGCTCGGCATCACCATCACCTCACTCGTGGTCGGCATGCTCGCCGAGCCGGCCCTCGCACATCTGCTCGCGGGCCCCTTCACCGCGACCGGCCTGCCGGAAGGTGCCGTACCGGGCGTCTCCGTGGTGGTGGGCATGCTCTTCGCGTCCGCCGTGCAGATGGTGATCGGGGAACTGGTCCCGAAGAACTGGGCGGTGTCCAAGCCGCTCCAGGTCGCGCGGTTCGTCGCGGGCCCGCAGCACGTGTTCTCGCGCCTCTTCCGGCCCGTGATCGCCCTCCTGAACGCCGTGGCCAACCGGCTCGTACGGCTCCTGGGCGTCGAGCCCGCCGAGGAGCTCGCATCGGCCCGTACCCCCGGCGAACTGGTCTCCCTGGCCCGGCACTCGGCGCAGGCGGGCGCCCTCGAACAGGACACCGCGGACCTGTTCGTCCGTACGCTCTCCCTCGGCGAGCTGACCGCGCAGCACGTCATGACCCCGCGGGTGAAGGTCAGCGCCCTCCAGACGTCGGCGACCGCCGAGGACGTGGTGAACCTGACCCGCGCCACCGGGCTTTCGCGCTTTCCCGTCTACAGCGAGCGCATCGACGAGATCGTCGGCATGGTGCACCTCAAGGACGCCCTCGCGGTCCCGGCCCACGAGCGCCTCAGAGCGCCGGTGGGCCGCATCGCGCAGACGCCGCTGCTGGTCCCGGAGACGCTGCCCGTGCAGCAGCTCCTGGAGCAGCTGCGCAGCCAGCAGCCCATAGCCGTCGTCGTCGACGAGTACGGCGGTACGGCCGGGGTGGTCACCCTGGAGGACATCGTCGAGGAGCTCGTCGGCGAAGTCCGCGACGAGCACGACCTCCTGGACCTGCCCGACATCGCCGTGGCACCGGCCGAGGACGGCCGACCCGCGTGGGACGCCGACGGCAGCTGCCGCGTCGACACGCTCCAGCGGATAGGGCTCGACGTCCCCGAGGGCCCGTACGAGACCGTGGCCGGACTCGTCGCCGATCTGCTCGGCCGCATCCCCGTCCCCGGCGACCGGGCCGAACTGCCCGGCTGGCGGCTCGCGGTGCGGCAGGTGGACCGCTACCGCGCCGGGCGGGTCCGTCTCGTCCGCACGGCACAGACCCCGGACGTCATGAGTGTGGCGGAGGCCGCCCGATGAGCATGCTCCAACTCCTGTTCGCCCTGCTGCTCGTCCTCGCCAACGGCTTCTTCGTGGGGGCCGAGTTCGCGCTCGTCTCCGTGCGCCGCAGCCAGATCGAACCGCTGACCGGCAAACGGGCCCGCCAGGTGCTCCACGGCCTGGAGAACCTGCCGCAGATGATGGCGGCCGCCCAGTTCGGCATCACCGTGTGCTCGCTGACGCTGGGCGCGGTCGCCGAGCCCACCGTCGCGCATCTCCTGGAGCCCGTCTTCGAGGCGGCGCGCATCCCCGAAGGGGCGATCCATCCGCTGGGGTACGCCATCGCGCTCGCCGTGGTCGTCTTCCTCCACCTGGTGGTCGGCGAGATGGTCCCCAAGAACCTCGCGATGGCCGCCCCGGAGAAGACCGCGCTCTGGTTCAGCCCCGGCCTCGTCGCCTTCGCCCGTGTCTGCCGTCCGGTCACTGCGGCACTGGGGGCGTGTGCGCGGCTCGTCCTCAAGCTCTTCGGGGTCGAGCCCAAGGACGAGGTCGAGGCCGTCTTCACCAGCGAGCAGCTCAACCGGCTCGTCGGTGACTCGGGCCAGGCGGGACTGCTCGAACCCGAGGAGCAGGAGCGCCTGGAGGATGCCCTCGAACTGGGCTCGCGTCCGGTGACGGACGTCCTGCTCGACCGGGCGTCGCTGGTGACGGTGGGCGCCGGGGTCACCCCGTCGCAGGTCATCGAGCTCACCGGGCGCACGGGCTACTCCCGCTTCCCGGTCCGCGCGGAGAACGGCGCCTTCATGGGCTACCTGCACGTGAAGGACGTACTGGATCTCACCGACGGCGCGGAGGCCGACCGCGCGGTGCCGCAGCAGGTCTGGCGGTCGATGACGACGCTGCGCGCCGAGCTCCCCCTGGACGACGCCCTGACGGTGATGCGCCGCGCCGCGACGCATCTGGCGCAGGTCGCCGACGCGTCGGGCAAGGTGCTCGGCCTGGTCGCCCTGGAGGACGTCCTCGAACTCCTGGTCGGCGAGGTCCGCGACCCGGCGCACCGGGTCGCGGTTCCGCGAAGGCCCCGGGAGTCCAGGGACGGCGCCCTGGTCTGAGTGCGCGGGGCGGGGTCCTCAGACCCCCGGCGGGTCCTGCGGCCCCCGCCCCGAGAGCACCTCGCCGTACGCCTGCATCAGGTCGGGCAGCCGCAGTGTCGACAAGTCGTCACGGCTCGGCTCGCCGGGGTAGCCGGAGAGCCGCAGGTCGCGGTAGGCGCAGCTCTTCTCGTAGAGCGTGCGCAGGAAGCGGCCGTTGCCGAGCTCGTCGATCCATGCCTGGTCGACGACGTGCCCGCTGATGGAGCGCAGCTCGTCCAGGGCCTCCTCGTCCCACACGTCGCCGTTCTCGTCGGCCAGGACCTCGCCGATCGAGGTGAGCTCCAGGGGGCGGTACGAGGGGAAGTCCACGCGGGTGGTGAAGCGCGAGGAGAGGCCGGGGTTGGCGGCGAGCAGGCGGTCCATGCCCTCGGGGTAGCCCGCGAGGATCACGACCAGGTGATCGCGGTTGTCCTCGGCGCGCTTGAGGAGCACCTGGAGGGCCTCGTCGCCGTACGCGTCGCCCTTGCCGTAGCCCGAGTTGGACAGGGAGTAGGCCTCGTCCACGAAGAGCACGCCGCCGATCGCCGAGTCGATCAGCTCATTGGCCTTCACGGCCGTCTGGCCGAGATATTCGCCGACCAGGTCCGCGCGCTGGGCCTCCACCAGGTGGTCGCCGCCGAGCAGGCCAAGGGCGTAGAACGCCCTGCCCAGGATGCGGGCCACCGTGGTCTTGCCGGTGCCCGAGGGGCCGGAGAAGACGAAGTGTCGTTTCGGCGGCTGGACGGGCAGTCCCTGCGCGGCTCGCAGGCGTGCCATGTTCAGCTGCGCCGAGAGCGCCTTGACCTGGCGCTTCACCGGTTCCAGGCCGACCATGCCCTCCAGTTCGGCGAGCGCGGCCTCCAGGAGTGCGGGGTCGGTGGGGCCGGGCGGCAGCTGGGAGAGGCCCGGCTGGACGGGGATGACCGCCTTCTCGCGCACGGAGTCGGTCTCGGCGGGGCCGCCGCTCGTGGGCAGGTCGGGTTCGGTGAGCTTCAGGTCGCGGCCCTCGCTGCCGAAGAGCGGATCGATCCCGTCCGGGCTCTCCATCACGTCCTGTCCGAAGCCGGTCAGGGCGATCGCCGCCAGGTCGGTGACCTCGTCGTACCCGTCGCCCTCGGCGATCGCCGCGAGCCGTGCGGAGGTGTCCATGAAGGAGGGATCCACCCGGTGCACCGCGCGGTACAGCGGCATGGCCGCCGCCGAGCGGCCCGTGCCCTCGTGCGCCCGGGCCAGCCAGTAGCGCAGCTCCTTGCGCTGCGGCTGCTCGCTGCGGCACCGCATCAGGGCGGCGGACAGGAGCGGTTCGGCCTGGCCGTACATCTCCAGGCGCACCCGGGCCATGCCTCCGAAGAGGCCGGCCTCGATGCCGAGGATCGTGTCGTCGATCAGCGAGTCCGTGTGCCGGACCAGCTGTTCCCAGTCCTTGACCAGGTAGGAACGGCAGGCGTGCAGGAACCGCACCTGCGGATCCGCGTCCACCGGCGGCAGCCCCGCCAACGCCCGGTCCAGTTCGGGGACATGGCGTCCGTCGAGCCAGTGCGACGCGTGCGCGAGCAGCAGATCGCGGGTGCTCTCCAGGACCGGTTGCACCCACCAGCCCAGCCAGTACCAGGAGTTGAGGGTGCGCCCGTGCCGGGTGCGCTGTTCCCCGAACCTGTCCCTGTGCTGGAACATCCGCAGCAGCGCCGTCGTCGTGTCGATGCGCAGCGCGTGCAGTCCGAGCCAGCCGTCGGCCATCGCCGGATCCATCCGCACCGCCGCCCGGAACTCCTCCTCCGCCTGCGGATAGGCGCCCATCGTGTAGGCGTCGACGCCCCTCAGCCAGGCGAGGTCGGCCGGGGCGGGTGAGCCCACCGCGTCGAAGTCCATCACGTCCCCCACAAACCGTGCCCCCGTTTGTGTACCGCCGGACCGGTGCCCGTCGGCAACTTCGCTGAACCGCCGTGCTGCGGACGGACGTTGAACGGATGCGCGGAGCAGCCGTCCGTACGTCGCACCGAAGGGCATCGTACCTGCGGAGGAGCGCTCGGCCGTAGGGTGCCGCAGCGCGGGATCAGGCAGGTGAAGGGGGACCTCGTCGTCACCGAGGGTGAGCGAAAGGCGGCTCGTAGCGTCCGGTATGCGAGGTTGAAGGGCAGAACGAAGCCCCCGATCACGGGGGAACAACCGGGGGCTTCGCGTCTGCGGGCGACCTCGGAAGGCCGCACATTCAGAACGTAAGTCCTGTAAGGGCCCTCGGTCAAGCAGAGTTGGGGCACTCATGGAAACTCGTGAGAACTTCCGGAAGTCGCTTTCCGCTGGTTCAGCGCGCTGCCTCTGGTCCATCACTCTCCGTGACGATTTGGCTCTGCGCAGCCGTCTCATTCGGCCCCCGCAGTACCTCATATCCCTCGCGCCACTGTCGCACCAAAGACTGAGCGAAGGGGCGTGAAGGGTCCTGTGCGAAGTGCCGGCGCTCCGCGGGTTCCCACCCGTCCCAGAAGTCACTCTGGACCGCCCCGTCCCGCCGGCGCCCCCGGCCCCAGGACTCTTCGCGGGGCAACTCCATCCACAGGAGCCACGCGAGGAACGGGCGCACCGCGCGGCGCCCCGCTCCGACGCCCTCGACGAGGACCACCGGGGCGGGCGGCAGCGAGCGGCCCGCCGGCCCGAAGCGCCGGGCGTTCCAGTCGTACGTCTCGTAGTGCGCGCTCTCGCCCCGCGAGAGCGGCCCGACGATCTGCCGGCGCAGCCGCTCCGTCCAGCCGAACAGCTCGTCGTGGCTCGCGATGTCGTCGAGGCGAAGGACGGGCGCGCCGCCCAGGGCCTCGGCGAGACGGTCCGCGAAGGTCGACTTGCCGGAGCCCGCGTGCCCGTCGACGGCGACGAGGCGGACGGGGCCGCAGGAGGGCGGCAGGTCCAGCAGATCCGCGGCGACGCGGGACAGGGGGGTGGCGTGTGCGGTCATCTCGTCCAGCGTACGGGTGCGGAATCTGCTGCTCCGCGCGCCGTGCCTGCTCACGCCAGTGGTCGAGGCCAATATTGGCGGACACGGTGGTGGTCGAAGCGCTGGCAGAAGTCGGCGTACAGCGGCCATAGTTGGCCTACCGCCATGCACCTGACCTGCCCCTTCCGGATCCGTCCGGAGCCCACGTCGACTGGGGGTCCCCGCCATGGACCGAGCTGATGACATGTCCCGCAGAACCGTCCTCGCCACGGCCGCCGCCGTGGCCGCACTCGCCGCCACGGCGAGCCCCGCCCTCGCCTCGACCGGCCTGCGCGGCGCCCCGCGCGCGAAGCGGCCGGTGAGCAACCGCTTCTGGGCCTCGCACGCGGACTGGAGCGCCGGCACCGCCGACGGCACCCGCGCCGTGTCCGGAGCCCGCCCGGCCGTGGAGATCGCCGAGGCCGCGGGCCGCACCGACTACGCCGATCCGCACACCGGCAAGACCGCCACCTGGGAGTACGCCCGGTGGACCTCGCCCGTGCACCGCCCCACCGTCCCCGCCACGGAGGTCGTCGCCTCCTGGAACGCCCGCACGCCGACCGGGACGTGGCTCCAGGTCGAGCTCCAGGGCACGTACTCGGACAAGACGAAGACTCCCTGGTACGTCCTGGGCCGCTGGACCTCGGGCGACGACAAGGAGAAGGACATCCGCCGTACGTCGGTCGACGACCAGAGCGACGGCAAATCCAGCATCTGGACGGACACCTTCTCCATCGACGACACGACCACGGGGCTGCGCCTGGCCTCGTACCAGCTGCGTCTGACCCTGTACCGCAAGCCGGGCGCCACCCACACCCCCACGGTGTGGCGGCTCGGCGCGATGGCCTCCGCGGTGCCCGACCGCTTCACCGTCCCGGCGTCCAAGCCGGGGCTCACCAAGGAACTGAAGGTCCCGCGCTACTCGCAGGAGATCCACGCCGGGCAGTATCCCGAGTACGACAACGGCGGCGAGGCCTGGTGCAGCCCCACCTCCTCGCAGATGATCATCGAGTTCTGGGGCCGCAAGCCGACCGCCGCCGACCTCGCCTGGGTCGACCCGTCCTACGAGGACCCCCAGGTGTGCCACGCGGCGCGGTACACCTTCGACTACCAGTACGCGGGCTGCGGCAACTGGCCCTTCAACTCGGCCTACGCGGCGACGTACAAGGACATGCAGGGCGTCGTCACGCGTCTGGCCTCGCTCACCGAGCTGGAGTCGCTGATCGCCGCGGGCATCCCGGCCATAACGTCCCAGTCGTTCCTCAAGGAGGAGCTGACGGGCGCCGGTTACGGCACGGCGGGCCACCTGATGACGGTGATCGGCTTCACGTCGAAGGGCGACGTGATCGCCAACGACCCGGCGTCCGACAGCAACGCGGCGGTACGCCGGATCTACAAGCGCCGGGAGTGGGAGAACATCTGGCTGCGCACCAAGCGCTACAACTCCACGGGGAAGGTCGTCTCCGGCACGGGAGGCGTCTGCTACCTGTACTTCCCGGTGAAACTCTCGGCGAAGCAGAAGGCGGCGCTGGCCGGGGTGGGGATCCACTGAGGCAGCGCGAAGGCCCCCTCTCCGTTGGCGGAGAGGGGGCCTTGTGCTGATTACGCGGGAAGGCGGAGCGTCCGGGCGAAGTCGTCCAGGGGCTCGATGGCCGCGGCGATCACTTCCGGATCGTCGTGATGCCCGCGCAGGCAGACGTCGGGGACGCCGGGCGGGGTGTGCCAGTGGTACGTCACCGAGGTCATCATGATGCTGCTGTCGGCGGGGTAGGAGCGGGTGACCCTGACCCCGTCCGCGCCCAGGTGCGGGGAGGCGAATGCGATGCTGCCGGTCCGCTGCTGCCACTCGGGGATCTCCGGGTGCGGCACGGCGGGCGCGGCGAGCCCTTCGCAGGAGGCCGCGTCGGGGGCGTCGCAGTGGATGCGGGTGGCGTGCACGACCAGGGGCATGGAGGTCAGCGGCACGGGGTGGTAGATGAACGCCTCGTCCGCCCGGAGCTTGTCCCGGAGCGTCACCACCGTCTGCTCGTAGAAGTTCTTGTGGAACTTGCGGAGCTTGCGGGTGAGCTCGATGTCGTGGACGGCGGCCAGACCGGTCAGGTGCAGGTCCAGCCACTCCTTGAACGTCTTCTTGTCGATCTGGAGGTGGAGGTAGCCCCAGAGGCCTGGGTTGGCGTCCGTGTCGATGTGGAGCGGGGCGCCGAGGTCGGTGCTCCACAGGGTGCCTTCGGACATGCGCGGTCTCTTTCGTCGGGGGCGCGAGCAGAGGGAGAGCCTTCAGGCATAGCTCCAGCGGAAGGTGCTCATGACGGCGTCGAACAGTTCCACGAGGGTGTCATGGAAGACGGGGTCCGAGCCGGGCGCGATCAGAGCGCTGAAGGAGAAGGTGAGGTACTTGTCGGGGGTGCTGTCCGGGACGGGCACGAAGTACTCGACCTGGCGGTGTGCGACTTCGACGCCCTGGGCGGCATCGGCGGGGACCTCTTTCTCCGAGCGCAGAGCCGCGGTGTCGTCGAGCTCCCGCATCTCGGCTCCGGGGGTCTCGGAGGCGAGCGCGGCAAGGACCGCTTCCGGGCCCCGGTCGGGCGTCACCCGCGGAATCTCGATCGGCTCGGAGGCGACGATCGACACCGGCAGTGTGATGCCGTGCAGAGGCTCGGTAGGGAGGTAGAGGGTCATTCCTCCCTTGGCGCTGGCCCGGCGGACGACCTTCTTCATCTCCTGGAGGAGCTTCAGCCGGGCCTTCGGAATGTCGTCCTTGGGAAAACCGACGGGCAGCTGCGCGACGGCCTTGCGGACGATGCGGTCCATCGCCTCCCGGGTCCCCGTTTCCAGCGGAATCACGTCCCAGCCGGGCGGCGGCACCAGGTTGAAGCCGACCGGGGGCCGGCGGTGCTCAGCGGTGGCCACGGCGCTCCCGCCTCCCTTCCAGGGCGTAGGCGACGCCGACGAACAGCGCCCACACCGGGGCGGCGATCATGCCCGCCCAGAAACCGAAGAACATCGAGGGCAGGAAGAAGCCGCCGCCCATGGCGAGATCCCGGGTGAGGTAGGGCGGACGGTCCGCATGGCGGGGGTACTTCGCGAAGACCCATACGTAGTGCAGGAGACAGCCGATGATCGCGGCCTCGTATACGTGGAGGACATCGTTCATCAGGGACTTCGGCACCAGGATCATGATCCCCAGTACCGGCAGGAACAGGGGCATTCCGATGATCAGGGTCAGCCGGAGCCGCCGGTTGGGGCCGGTGCCGAGCCCGGTGCGGGCGGCTTCGGCCTCGGCAATGCGTTGCGCCGAGCGCAGGTCCATGGTCGTTCCTACCAGTGCGTGTCGGGGGCGGGCTTGAGGGTGTTGTCCTTCCAGTCGGAGTAGCCCGCGTTGTAGGGCTTCTCGCCGGTTCCGAACTTCTCGGAGGTCACGCTCGTCAGGTCGCTCTTGCCCAGCGCCTTGTCCATGACGTCCATGCCCATGCCGGTCCAGGCGACGCCGAGGCCCGCCTGATAGGACCGGTAGGCCTTGTCCGCGGCGGCCCCCGCGGCCGCCGGGATCGTGGCCTTGTTCGCCTGGAGCATCTTCGCCATGCCGGCCATCTCCTTGTCGCCGAGGTGCAGCACGGTCGACAGCGGGCTGACCCGCAGCGGCCCCTTGGCGACCAGGCCGACATTCTGGGAGATGGACTTGCGCATGGCGTTACGGGCTCCGCCGATGGCCGTCTTCCCCGCCCCTTCCGGCAGCTTGGTCATCAACCGGCCCATGTCGTCCATGACGCCCTTGACGCCGCTGAGCCCTCTGCTCAGTCCGGCGGTCCGGGCGGCCTGGGCGGCGCCGGCCGTGGCCTTGGCACCGCTGGCGAGCTTCGCGGCGGCCCCGAGGCCACCGACCACGAGCAGGGCGCCCACGACGTCGAAGATGACATCCGTCCAGGTGGCGTCCCCGGACGCCACCAGGAGGAGTCTGAGTGCGATCGTGAGGGCCGCGATCCCCAGGATGACCAGGTTCAGGCCCGGAATGAGCAGGGCCAGGAAGCCCAGCGCCGTCGCGATCCAGCCGAGAATGTCGATGAAGGCCTTGATCAGGTCCGCATTGTCATGGACCCAGCCCTTGACGTTGTCCCACCACGAGTCCTCGATGACGTCGTCGATCTCGTCATTGATCTTGCCCGAGTAGTGGCTCGCGTCGCTGTCGCGGTTCCCGGTGACGGTGTTGAGGCGGGTTCTGTACGACTGAAGCGGGTCGCCGTCAGTTCCGTTCTCCGACGGGTTCGCCTTCTTGTCCTTGTCCCCGTCCGCCTTCTCGGCGTCCTTGGCCTTCTCGCGCTCGACCTCGGCGTGCTTCTCCTTGGCCTCGCGCAGAATCCGGTCGGCGTCGTCTTGGTGGTCCTCCAGCTTGTTCGCCCACTTGGTGAGGTGCCCGTGGACGCGCTCGTAGCGGGAAGCCACCTCCCGCATGTGCTTCTCCAGCGTGCCGGAGTCCTCGCGCAGACGCTGGACGTACTTGCCCTTGAGCTTGTCCTCGTCCGAGATGGCCTTGAGGTTCCCCGCCTGCTTGCGCAGCTTCTCGGCGACCGAGACCATGTGCCGGACCTCTTCCCGGATCTCCTCCGGGGCGCCGGGCACGGGGTCGGTCTCGCACAGCGGCTCCCAGTCGACGGGGCGGCGCTTCGATGCCGCCGCGGTCACCGGCCCTTCCCCTTGCCCTTGCCCTTGGTCTGCTTCTCGAGTTCCTCGTCCAGCTTCTCGAAGGCCTTCTTCGTCTCGGCGACGAGCTTGCCGGTCGATTCCAGGCCCTCGATGAGCCTGGTGCGGTAATCGTCCCAGTTGTCGACGAAATCGCCCATGGCATCCGCGATGTTCCCGGCGCCCCAGTGCTTTTCCATGCCGTCGCGACGGTTCTCGATGTCCTTGAACGTCGTGTGCAGATTGCCGAGTTGGCGTTCGCAACCGATGAGGAACTCATAGTCGACCGTGAGGTCGCTACCGGACACAGCTCTCCCTCCCGTGGCCCGACCGCTGTACAGAACGGGCCGCAGAGCATGTTCAGTTCATGACCCGGGGATCGTAACCGACGGGGCGGATCCGATCATCAGTACGACGGCCCCTCCCGCTGATGCGGGAGGGGCCGTCGTCCGGAACGGGTTACTTCGCCTCGGGTGCGCCCCGGCGCAGCCGGGCTGCCTGCTCGTCCACCTCGTCCTGCGAGGTGCCGGCCCGTACGACGACCACTGCCTGAGAGCCGTCGGGCAGCGTCGCCTCGCGCATTTCCGTGCCGAGGAGCGGCGGGCGTACGCGGTCCTGCTCGTTGGCTGCGTCGTTTGCGGTGCCCGCGCTGTTTGCGTTGTTTTCGTAGTGCTCGTCGTCCGACATGAGACCTCCCAGCTCGACGAGAGGCCCACCGTACCCGCGGATCACCCGCGGATCCCGGCGCACGAGCCGCAGACGGCGTGCTTCACACGAACGCCGTGCTTCACACGAACGCCGCGATCAGGGGCTCAGCCCTGGACCGGATCCACCACCCAGTCCGGGTGCCCCGGCATCGGCGGAGTCTTCGAGCCGTACAGCCACGGCTCCAGGAAGCCCGAGAGGTCCTGCCCCGCGACCTTCGACGCCAGGTCGATGTACTGCCGGGTGCTCGCGGTCTTGCCGCGGAACCCGGTCACCCACGCCCGTTCGATCTTCTGGAACGTCGCCTCGCCGACCTGCTCCCGCAGGGCGTACAGGACCAGGGCCGAGCCGTCGTACCGCATGCGCTTGAAGAGGTTCGGCTCGGTCGGCTCCGCCGGGGCGCCGTAGTCGTGGCGCCACTGGTCGTGAGCGGCGTAGGCGGTCTTCATGGCGGCCTCGAAGCTGTCGCCGCCGTGCTCCTCGGAGTACATCCGCTCGTAGAAGCGGGCGTGCCCCTCGCTGACCCACAGGTCGGACCAGCTCTTGAGGGCGACGCTGTCGCCGAACCACTGGTGGGTCAGCTCGTGCACCATGTTCCGCTCGGCGTCGACCTTCGTGCCCAGGAGATCGGCCTTCGGGATGAGCGAGAGGGTCTGGGTCTCCAGGGCGACGGCCAGGTCCGTGTCGCCGACCAGGATGCCGTAGCGGTCGAAGGGGTAGGGGCCGAGCTTCTCCTGGAGCCAGGCGAGGTGGTCCGGGGTCAGCTTGCGGTACTCGGCCGTCGGCTCGACCAGGGACTCGGGGACCACGTCCCGCAGCGGCAGCCCGCCGGGGCCCTCGCCGTCGACGAGCTTGAACTTGCCGACCGCCAGCTGCACCAGCTGGGTGGACAGCGGCTGCTGCGAGTCGTACGTCCAGCGCACCCGGTCACCGGGGCGTTCGGTGCGGTCGACCAGCTTGCCGTTCGCGACCGCCGTCAGGTCCTTCGGCGTGGTGATGCGGAAGGTGATCGGCGCCCGCTGGCTGGGGTGGTCGTTGGCCGGGAAGATCAGCCGGGCCCCGTTCGGCTGGGGGTAGACCACCGTGCCGTCGGCGGTGGGTATCCAGCCGTAGTCCTCGATCGCGTCGTCCCGGTGCCGCGTCTGCGTCGGGTCGGCGGTGTACGTGACCTTGGCGGTGAACGTACGGCCCTTGGTGATCGGCGACTTGGGCGTGACCGTCAGCTCGTCCCCCGCGCGGGAGGTGCGCGCCGTCGAGCCGTCGATCTGCACGCGGTGCAGGGTGTTGCCCCCGAAGTCCAGGTTGAAGCGCGAGAGCGACTGCGTGGCGGTGGCCTTGATGGTCGCCGTCGCCTCGAACGGCGTCCGCGGGGCCTGCCAGTCGAAGTCCAGGGTGTAGCGGTCGACGCGGTACCCGCCGTTCCCGTCGAGGGGGAACATCGGGTCGCCGAGGCCGGCGGCGCCGGGTGTCGGTGTGCCGGATGCGGACGGCGCGGCCTGCGACACCGTCCCGGTGAGGGCCGCCGTCACGGTGACGGCTGCCGCGAGGGCGAGCCGTGCCCTGCGGCGGGGCGTCCGGTACGAGCTCATCGGAAACCTTTCGGTCAGAAGGTTGCGCGGACGAGTCAGCGGGGGTGCGCTTGGGGGTGTGCCCCGCCGCTGGTAGTGAGACGCACATCTCTTGGCCCGAGTTGTACGGGATCCGGCGGGTCCGTGACCAAGCTCTCTCCCGCGGCGGCACGATCCGATGGCAAGGTGGACGGGTCAGTGGGGGGAGTCCGCTGCCGGACGTCGCGCCGAGAGGCGTGACGCATACGTATCGAGTGATGCCATGACCGCTGCCACCGCCACAGCCACTGCCGCCGCCACCGCGCAGCCCCGCGCGACGACCCGCACCGGCGGCCCCGACGAGGACGGCCCCAAGGTCCTCGAGCACGTCCTCGGCTGGACGCTCGTCGTCGTCCTCGCGATGCTCGTCACCCAGATCGGTCTGATGTGACCCGGGTCTTCCGACCCTCACCTTCCCCGGCCGGATCCAGGTCCGCCCGCCAGTGCCTTCGGGGCACGCCCACGAGCCCGTAGAGCCGGCGCACGGGCGAGCGCCGCGCCAGCAGCGTGAGCCCCGCGACGACCGCGAAGAGCGGCAGGCCGATCCACCCGCCCAGGAGGCGGACGAGGACGCCGGCGACGAGCGCGCCGGCGAACGGCAGGCCGTAGACCCCGGCCGCCGCGACGACGATCGCCAGGAACCGGTGCACCTTGCGGTCCTCGTCGGCGCCGGGCAGTGACCAGCCCTCCATCAGCCAGCCGATCTCCGTGAGCAGCATCGTGCCGATCACGGCCGCGCCGAAGACCAGCAGCGCGAGGAACGTCCCGGACGTCAGGAAGTCCAGTACGTGGTTGACCACGCTGTCCTGCCGCCAGCCCGCGAAGTCCCCGGCCCCGGCGGAGAAGAACCGCTCGTACCCCCTGCCGTCCCAGCCGTGGACCAGCGTCCCGAAGAGCAGGAAGTACCCGCCCACGCACTGGAGATACGCCCAGTAGCCCGCCCCCACCAGGACGAATCCCTGCGCCACCAGGAACCCGAGAACGGCCGCGACGGGGATGCCGCCGGCGTAGAAGAGCACGAACCCCGCCCACACCCCGTCGTGCCCCCGCGCGACGTGCATGGTCGCCCACGCGGGGTTCTGCCAGAGCAGGAACAGCCCCGTCGGGACCAGCAGGACCGCCGCGAAGAGAGCCGTGAGCGCCAGATAGGGATTGGCGGCGCGGCTGCGCGTCCGCGGCCCCTCACCCGCGTTGATCCGCTCCC
>NZ_JBNNJZ010000150.1:0-16101 GCF_050270335.1 Streptomyces sp. NPDC059900 | reverse complement strand
AAGCGGTCCATGGCCCGCCAGGCCGAGGCCGACCGCGAACGGCGGGCCCGCGTGATCAACGCGGACGCCGAACTCCAGGCCTCCAAGAAGCTGGCCGAGGCCGCGCACGAGATGTCGGAGGAGCCGGCCGCGCTCCAGCTGCGGCTGCTCCAGACGGTGGTGGCGGTCGCGGCGGAGAAGAACTCCACCCTCGTGCTGCCCTTCCCCGTGGAGCTGTTGCGATTCCTGGAGCGGGCCCAGCAGGCGCAGCAGCCGCCCGCCGCCGGGTCCGACACGCCCGTCGCCACCCCCGGATCACCTGCCACCGTGTCCGATTCGCCCGCTCCCGCCCTGCCGGAATTCGGCACGGCGCCTTCACAAACCGCGGAGCCGGACCTTCCGGGAACGTCGAAAACCGGACAGGACTAGTCCTTACCCGCTGCCGATCACCCGCTCGCACGGGGTGTTTGCAGCGGGGACCGACGTGGTGAGACCGGCATCGGTGAAGACACAGGGGGCGCACAGTGATTGTCGCGTGCGCGTCCTGAAGTAGACCTTGTGTGCTACCAGACGGTATCGGGATAGTGGGCCGCACCATTTGGCATGGACGCGGCTTTCTCGGCGTGTGCGACTCCGTGCCGGTACGCCTTCCGGTCCCCAGGTCCCCACACCGAACGGGCCGACCCCCCACAGGAGGACGTGAATTGAAGCACCGACGCATATCCAAGCGACGTGCCACCGTGGCAGGTGCGGGCATCACCGCACTGATCGCCGCCGGAATCACCTTCCAGACTGCGAACGCGAGTGAGAGTGCCCCGACCCCCACGCCGGACACCCTCTCGGTAGCGAAGGCCGGAAAGCTCGCCTCGTCGCTCGGAAAGGACCTCGGTCTCGACGCGGCCGGAACGTACTACGACGCCAAGGCCAAGAACCTCGTCGTGAACGTCCTCGACAAGAGCGCGGCCGAAACGGTCGAGTCGGCGGGGGCCAAGGCGAGAATCGTCGAGAACTCCCTCGCCGAGCTGAAGAGCGCCCGTTCGACGCTCAGCGACAAGGCGTCGATCCCCGGCACCTCGTGGGCGGTCGACCCGGCCACCAACAAGGTCGTCGTCACGGCGGACCGCACGGTCAAGGGCGCCCAGCTCGACAAGCTCGGCGCGGTCGTGAAGGGGCTCGGCTCCAAGGCCGAACTCCAGCGCAGCAAGGGGGAGTTCAAGCCCTTCATCGCGGGTGGCGACGCCATCTGGGGCGGCGGCGGACGCTGCTCGCTGGGCTTCAACGTGGTCAAGGACGGTGCGCCGCACTTCCTGACCGCGGGCCACTGCACCGAGTCGATCACCAGCTGGTCGCAGGAGCAGGGCGGCTCGGTCATCGGTGAGAACGCGGGCTCCAGCTTCCCGGACAACGACTACGGCATCGTCAAGTACAGCGGCGACACCCCGCACCCGAGCGAGGTGAACCTCTACAACGGCTCGACGCAGGCCATCACCAAGGCGGGCGACGCGACCGTGGGCCAGAAGGTGCAGCGCAGCGGCTCGACCACGCAGCTGCACGACGGCACGGTCAAGGGCCTGGACGCCACCGTGAACTACGGCAACGGCGACGTCGTCAACGGACTCATCCAGACCGACGTCTGCGCCGAGCCCGGTGACAGCGGCGGCGCGCTCTTCGCGGGCGACACCGCGCTCGGTCTGACCTCCGGCGGCAGCGGTGACTGCAGCTCCGGAGGGGAGACGTTCTTCCAGCCGGTGCCCGAGGCGCTCTCCGCCTTCGGCGCCGAGATCGGCTGACCCGCTTCGGCGAGACGGATCAGTACCGGGGCCGGTCCACGACGGTGGGCCGGCCCTTTGCGTTCGTGCGTTCGTGAAAGTTTTCACAAGGGGACCTTCGGCCCGTGACCAGGGGTCTTTATCGGCCCCTGAGGTGCGATCCACGGGTGTGCAATGGAGACATAAGCGAAAAGGTCTCATCGAAGGAGCCCCGTCATGGAGGCCAGCGAGATGGTGGACGGACTGGTCGGGCGAGCGCTGACCGCGCTCGACCGGTTCGCGTCGTACGACCAGGAGCAGGTCGACCACATCGTCGAGAAGGCGTCCCTCGCCGCCCTTGACCGGCACGGGGACCTGGCGAAGCTGGCCGTGGAGGAGACCGGCCGCGGCCTCTTCGAGGACAAGGCCGTCAAGAACATCTTCGCCTGCGAGCACGTCGTCAACTCGATGCGCGGCCTGAAGACCGCCGGCGTCATCTCCCGCGACGAACTGAACGGCATCACCGAGATCGCCGAGCCGGTCGGCGTCGTCTGCGCCATGACTCCGGTGACCAACCCGACGTCGACGACCCTCTTCAAGGCCCTCATCGCCCTGAAGACCCGCAACCCGGTCATCTTCGCCTTCCACCCCGGCGCCCAGGGCTGCTCCGCACAGGCCGCCCGCATCGTGCGCGACGCCGCGATCGAGGCCGGCGCCCCCGAGGGGTGCGTGCAGTGGATCGAGGAGCCCTCGATGGAGGCGACGGGGCTGCTCATGAACCACCCCGGCGTCTCCACCATCCTCGCCACCGGCGGCAACGCCATGGTCAAGTCCGCCTACTCCTGCGGAAAGCCCGCGCTCGGCGTCGGCGCGGGCAACGTACCCGCCTATGTCACCCGCAGCGGCAAGCTGCGGCGCGCGGTGCACGACATCGTGCTCTCCAAGTCCTTCGACCACGGCATGATCTGCGCGTCCGAGCAGGCCGTGATCCTGGACAAGGAGATCTACGACGAGGGGCTCGCGGAGTTCGAACGGCTCGGCGCGTATGTCGTCACGGCGGCCGAGAAGACCAAGCTGGAGGAGTTCGTCTTCGGCACGACGGCCTTCGGCGCCGACTGCGCGGGCGCCAAGCTGAACGCGGCCGTCGTCGGCAGGTCACCGCGGTGGATCGCCGAGCAGGCCGGATTCGAGGTGCCGGAGGGCACGTCGGTCATCGTCGCCGAGTGCGCGGAGGTCGGCGAGGGCGAGCCGCTCACCCGCGAGAAGCTCTCCCCGGTCCTGGCCGCCCTGAAGGCCGAATCCACTGAGCAAGGGCTCGAACTGGCAGCCCGGATGGTCGAGTTCAACGGCCTGGGGCACAGCGCCGCCGTCCACACCGAGGACGAGGAGCTCGCCGAGGAGTTCGGCAGGCGCGTCAAGGCGATCCGCGTCATCGTCAACGCGCCCTCGTCCTTCGGCGGCATCGGCGACGTCTACAACGCCTTCCTGCCCTCGCTCACCCTGGGCTGCGGCTCCTACGGACACAACTCGGTGTCGAACAACGTCTCCGCGGTCAACCTGATCAACGTCAAGCGGATCGGACGGCGCAACAACAACATGCAGTGGTTCAAGGTCCCGCCGAAGATCTACTTCGAGCGCAACTCCCTGCGCTACCTGGGAGAGATGGACGGCATCAAGCGGGTCTCGATCGTCACGGACAGGACGATGTCGGAGCTCGGCTTCGTCCAGCGCGTGACCGACATCCTCGCCGGGCGCCCCGAAGCCGTCACCGTGCAGGTCATCGACGACGTCGAGCCCAACCCGGAGCTCGCGACCGTGCGCGCCGGGGCCGCACGCATGCGGGACTTCGGACCGGACACGATCATCGGGCTCGGCGGCGGCTCGCCGATGGACGCTGCCAAGATCATGTGGCTGATGTACGAGCACCCTGAGATCGAGTTCGCGGACACCAAGGAGAAGTTCTTCGACATCCGCAAGCGGGCCTTCAAGTTCCCCGGCCTCGGCGAGAAGGCGCGGCTTGTGGCCGTTCCGACCACCTCGGGCACGGGCAGCGAGGTCACCCCCTTCGCGGTCATCTCCGACCCGCGGGCCGCACAGAAGTACCCCCTCGCCGACTACGCGCTCACCCCGAGCGTCGCGATCGTCGACCCGGTCCTCGCGATGAAGCTCCCGGCGACGGTCACCGCCGACTCCGGTTTCGACGCGCTGACCCACGCCACCGAGGCGTACGTGTCGGTGTACGCCAACGACTACACCGACGGGCTCTGCCTCCAGGCGATCAAGCTCATCTTCGAGAACCTGGAGCGGTGCGTCGTGAACGGCGCCGGTGACCCCGAGGCGCGCGAGAAGATGCACAACGCGTCGAGCGTGGCGGGCATGGCCTTCGCCAACGCCTTCCTGGGCCTGGTGCACGCGATGGCGCACACCCTCGGCAACACCTTCCACGTCTCGCACGGCCGCACCAACGCGCTGCTCCTGCCGCACGTCATCCGGCACAACGGCACCGTGTCCGGCAAGGCGACCCCGTGGCCCAAGGCCGAGGTCTACCGGGCGCCGGAGCGGTTCCAGGAGATCGCCCGCATGCTGGGGCTTCCGGCGGATTCCCCGGAGCAGGGGGTCGAGTCCTACGCCGCCGCCGTCGAGGAGCTGCGGGCCAAGTGCGGGCTTCCCGCGTCCTTCGCGGAGGAGGGTGTCGATGAGGTGGCCTTCATCGAAGCGCTGCCCGAGCAGGCGATGAATGCCTACGCCGATCAGTGCGCGCCGGCCAACCCCCGGATGCCGATGATCGATGAGATGCAGGGGTTGATGCGGCGGGCGTACTACGGGAACGGGGTGGGTGCCTGATCCGGTTCGCCGTCCGCGGGCCGTGTGCGGCTGGTCGCGCAGTTCCCCGCGCCCCTTCAGGGGCGCGGGGTTCACCGCTTGGGCCAGTACCACAGCGGTTCGTCCAGGAGGCTCTCCCGGCCCGCCACCTCCGTCCGTCCGGACTCCTTGCACAGCTCTATGGAGTTCACGTCGACGCGGTGGCGGGCGGCGCCCTTGGCCACCGCCTCGGCCAGCGGCTCGGCGTGGGTCACCAGGACGACCTGGGTGTCCTTCGTCGCCGCGAGGATCAACTCGGCCAGCGGGCGCAGGAGGTCGGGGTGCAGGCTCGTCTCCGGCTCGTTCAGGACGAGGAGGGACGGCGGCCGGGGCGTGAGCAGCGCGGCGGTCCACAGGAGATAGCGCAGGGTGCCGTCGGACAGCTCGGCCGCTCCAAGGGGGCGGGTCAGTCCGCGCTGGTGGAGTTGGAGTTCGAAACGTCCTGCGCTGTCGGTGATCCGCACCTGGCTGCCGGGGAAGGCGTCGTCCACCGCGGCGTCCAGCGCCGCCGGGTCGCCGGTCTCGCGGATGGTCTGGAGCGCCGCGGCCAGGTCCGCGCCGTCATGCCCGAGGACCGGGGTGCGGGTGCCGATGCGGGCGGCGCGGGCGGGGGCTTCGGCGTCCGTGCGGACATGGTCGTAGAACCGCCAGGACCTGATCAGCTCGCGCAGGCGGAGCAGGTCAGGGGCCAGCTGCGGGTCGGCCAGCTCGCTCAGCATGCTGTCGTAGGGACGGATCTCGTTCACGGAGCGGTGCCAGCCGCCGTCGGCGGTGCGGGTGCGCACGGCCGGGCCCGCGCGGTCGCAGAGCAGCGCGGCGGGGCGCAGCACGGGTCCCGCCCAGGTGCACTCGCGTTTGATCTCCGGGTCGAGATTGAAGAGGGATGGCTCGGCGCCCGCGCCCGAGGTGGGGATGGGGTGGCCGAAGTCGACCGCGTACCCGAATGCGTCGCCCGCGAAGCCGAGGCGCAGGCTGGTCGCCTCCGCCTTCGCGGGGCCCGCCCACAGCGCGGAGGGCAGACCGCCCTCGCGGGCAAGCGCGGCCACCGCTCCGCCCCGCGCCGACTCGGCGAGCAGCCGCAGCGCGCGGTACAGGCTTGACTTGCCGGTGCCGTTCGCGCCCGTCACGACGTTCAGCCGGTCCAGGGGGACGATCAGTTTGCGCAGGGAGCGGTAGTTCTCGACCGCCAGGGTGGTGATCATTGCTCAAGCCTCGCACCCGGGTCTGACAACGGCGGCGCGAGCGGGCCGTCAGCCGTGGCGGTGGGCGCCGGTGTCCGTTTCCGTGTCCTGCATCGCGGGCTTCTGGCCCGGCTGGCGGTCCCCGCGCAGCGCGGACATGACCAGGGTGACGGCGGTGCCCACGACCGCCCAGGCGGCGAGCACCAGCATCGGTCCGGTGATCGCGTTGCCCTTGAAGTACGCGATCGAGCGCGCCACCCAGGTGCCGGCGCCCGGCGGCAGCCAGGGGCCGATCTCCTTCCAGAACGGCGGCAGCATCGGCAGCGGGAAGGCGCCGCCCGCGCTCGGGTTGCCCGCGATCACGACGAGCAGGACAGCGAGGCCGATGCCCACGATGCCGGTGAGCGACTGGAGGGCGAGCGTGATCATGCCGACCCCGAAGACGACGAGGGAGCCGAGGCCCCACAGGGCCATGATGCTGCCGGGCAGGGCGTCGAGGACCGGGCCGATGATGAGCGCGCCGCCCAGGCCGCCCACGATCGAGTAGAGCGCCATGACGCCGGTCCTGATCAGTGCGCGCGGGCCGTTGGCGGCCCTGGCGCCCGCGCTGATCGCGAGGATCGACGCGCACAGATAGCCGCCGACGCACCAGCCGACGACCAGGTAGAAGGACGAGAGGCCGTTGAAGTCCTCGGTCGACGCCGGGGCCACGTCCACGGTCCTGACCGTCCGCTTCTCGGCGGCGTCGGCCTGGGTGGTGATCCTCTCCAGGGCGGTGGCGAGGGCGGTGCCGCCGCCCGAGCCGACCAGGAGGGTGTCGGTGGTGCCCCTGGGGTCGACGATCAGGGCGCCGTCGATGTCGCGGTTCATGATCTGGTGGCGGGCCGCCGCCTCGCTCTTGACCACGCGGGGGTCGAGCGGGTCGCCGGGGAGTTTTGCGAGCTTGTCCGATGTCTCCTTGGCCGCGGGGCCCGGAGCGACGACCCCGAAGGGCACGTCTTTCGGCTTCGGGTCGTGCAGGGCCCCTACGTAGGAGGCGATGAACAGCAGCTGCAGGGCCAGTACACCGATGACCAGCAGGGCTGCTCGCGGGGTGACGGCGCTCTTCAACTCATCGGTGAAACTCATGCCCCCACGCTCCGTGGCCCCCGGTGTTCCCGCAGGCGGGCGGGGCCGAATGGGCGAAGCGGGGTGCGGTCCGACTCGGTTGTCGTACATGCGTTCGAAACTTGGTCTATGGTGGAGGCGGGGGCTGTGAGGTCGGATCGGTTCAGGGTTTCAGGAGGTGCGTGTGCCAGGGTTCACGCATCTGCACACCGTCTCCGGATTCTCCCCGCGGTACGGGGCCTCGCACCCGGAGCGCCTCGCTGAGCGCGCCGCCGAGCGGGGCATGGACGCCCTCGCGCTCACCGACCGGGACACCCTCGCGGGAACCGTCCGGTTCGCCAAGGCCTGTGCGAAGGCGGGGGTGCGGCCGCTGTTCGGGGCCGAGCTCGCGGTGGGGGAGCCGGCCTCGGTGCCCGGCGCGCGGCGGCGGACCCCGGTGCGCGGAGGTGCCTTCATCGACGAGTCGACCCCGCGCGTGACCTTCCTCGCCAGGGACGGCGCCACCGGCTGGGCCGCGCTGTGCCGCCTGATCACCGCCGCGCACCGGAGCGGCGAGGGGCAGCCCGTGCTGCCGTGGGAGGAGAACCAGGGCGAGGGCATGACCGTGCTGCTCGGCCCCGCGTCCGACGTGGGGCGCGCGCTCGCCGCCGGACGTCCGGACCGGGCCGTACGCCTCCTTGCTCCCTGGCGCGAGCGCTACGGGGACGCGCTGCGTCTGGAGTCCGTGTGGCACGGCCGCGAAGGCACCGGACCCGGCTCGCTGCGCCTGGCCGCCCGTACCGTCGGCTTCGCCGCCGAGCAGGGCGTGCGTCCCGTCCTGAGCAACGCCGTCCGCTACGCCGACCCGGGACTCGGCCCGGTCGCCGACGTGCTCGACGCCGCGCGCCGCCTCGTGCCCGTCGACCCGACCAGGGAACTCGACAGCGGGGAACGGTGGTTGAAGGACGCCGACGCCATGCTGGGCAACGCCGAGCGGATCGTGGAGGCGGCCGGGTTCCGCCGCGACACCGCCCGCAGGCTCGTCGAACAGACCCGGTCGGCCGCCGCCGAGTGCCTCGTCGACCCCGAGGACGACATCGGCATCGGCTCCGTGCGCTTCCCCGAGCCGCACCTCGTCGGCGCGGGCCGCCGCAGCGCGCAGCGCGTGCTCGCCTCGCGGGCCGCGGCGGGAATGGTCCTGCGCGGCTACGACGGGCGCCGCGAGTACTGGGAGCGGATGCACCACGAGCTGGACATCATCGCGTACCACGGCTTCGCCTCCTACTTCCTGACCGTGGCCCAAGTGGTCGACGACGTACGCGACCTGGGCATCCGGGTCGCGGCGCGCGGCTCCGGCGCCGGATCCCTGGTCAACCACCTCATCGGCATCGCGCACGCCGACCCCGTCGAGCACGGCCTGCTCATGGAGCGGTTCCTGTCCACGCGGCGGGCCGTCCTGCCGGACATCGACATCGACGTGGAGTCGGCCCGCCGCCTGGAGGTCTACCGCGCGATCATCGAACGCTTCGGCACCGAGCGGGTCGCGACCGTCGCCATGCCCGAGACCTACCGCGTCCGCCACGCCATCCGCGACGTGGGCGCCGCCCTCTCCATGGACCCGGCCGAGATCGACAAGATCGCCAAGTCCTTCCCGCACATCCGCGCGCGGGACGCCCGCTCGGCGATGGAGGAACTGCCCGAACTGCGGGCGGTGGCGGGGGAGTCGGAGCGGCACGGCCGCCTGTGGGACCTGGTCGAGGCCCTGGACGCGCTGCCGCGCGGAGTCGCCATGCACCCGTGCGGGGTGCTGCTCTCCGATGCCTCGCTGCTCGCGCGTACGCCCGTCATGCCCACCAGCGGCGAGGGCCTGCCCATGTCCCAGTTCGACAAGGAGGACGTGGAGGACCTCGGGCTGCTCAAGCTCGACGTGCTCGGCGTGCGGATGCAGTCGGCGATGGCGCACGCGGTGGGCGAGGTCGAGCGGGCCACGGGGGAGCGGGTGGACGTGGACGCGGTGCCGCCGGGGGACCCGGCGACGTATCGGCTCATCAAGTCCACCGAGACGCTCGGCTGCTTCCAGATCGAGTCCCCGGGCCAGCGCGACCTGGTCGGGCGGCTTCAGCCCGAGACCTTCCACGACCTGGTCGTCGACATCTCGCTCTTCCGCCCCGGTCCGGTCGCCGCCGACATGGTGCGGCCCTTCATCGAGGCAAGGCACGGCCGCGCGCCCGTCCGTTATCCGCACCCCGACCTGGCGGAACCGCTCAAGGACACGTACGGCGTCGTCGTCTTCCACGAGCAGATCATCGACATCGTGAACATCATGACCGGCTGCGGACGCGACGAGGCGGACCGGGTGCGGCGCGGGCTCTCCGACCCCGAGTCGCAGGGGCGGATCCGGTTCTGGTTCGCGCAGCAGGCGGCGGCCAAGGGGTACGACGCCGAGACGATCGGCCGGACCTGGGAGATCATCGAGGCCTTCGGTTCGTACGGCTTCTGCAAGGCGCACGCGGTGGCCTTCGCCGTGCCCACCTACCAGTCGGCGTGGCTGAAGGCCCATCACCCGGCCGCCTTCTACGCGGGGTTGCTCACCCACGACCCCGGCATGTACCCGAAGCGGCTGCTGCTCGCGGACGCGCGGCGGCGGGGGGTGCCGATCCTTCCGCTGGACGTGAACCGGTCCGCGGTCGCTCACCGTATCGAACTGGTGTCCGAGCCCAGGGAAACCTGGGGCCTGCGCCTCGCGCTCTCCGACGTCCACGGCATCAGCGAGGCCGAGGCCGCGCGGATCGCGGACGGCCAGCCGTACGCCTCGCTCGTCGACTTCTGGGAGCGGGCCAGGCCCGGCAAGCCCGTCGCGCAGCGGCTCGCGCAGGTCGGCGCGCTCGACGCGTTCGGTGCCAACCGCCGTGACCTGCAACTGCACCTGACGGAGCTGCGGCGGGGCGCGCGCGGATCGTCCGGGGCGCAGCTCCCGCTGTCCGGCGGGCGGAAGACTGCCCCCGCGGGGCTGCCCGACCTGGACGACGCGGAACGGCTCAGCGCCGAGCTCGGCGTCCTGGGCATGGACTCCTCGCGCCATCTCATGGGCGACCACGCGGAGTTCCTGCGGGAGCTCGGCGTCCTGACGGCCCGCCGCCTGCGGGAGGCCGAACACGGGGCGACCGTCCTGGTCGCGGGCGCCAAGGCGGCCACCCAGACCCCGCCGATCCGCTCCGGGAAACGGGTCATCTTCAGCACCCTGGACGACGGCACGGGCCTGGTCGACCTGGCCTTCTTCGACGACGCCCACGAACGGTGCGCGCACACCGTCTTCCACTCCTGGCTGCTGCTCGTCCGCGGAGTGGTGCAGCGGCGCGGCCCGCGCAGCCTCAGCGTGGTCGGCTCGGCGGCGTGGAACCTGGCGGAACTGGTGGAGCTGCGGCAGGAGGGCGGGCTCGAGGCGGTGGGCGCCCGCCTTGCCGAGCCGGGACCGCAGGAGGAGTCCGGCGAAGCCCCCGCGTCCGACGGGGCCCTCGCGTCCGGCGAAGCCCCCGCGGGCGACGGCCGCCGTATCCGGATGTCCACGGGCTACGAGATGCACCCCTGGGCCGACCTCCAGCCCCCCGGCGAACGGGCGGCGACCGGACGGAAGCTGTGGCACCAGAGCCCGGGGAGCGCGGGATGAGCACCCTCTGTGTCCGCTTCCTCCTGCCGCCGATGTACGAGGCCGCCATGCCCCGGCTGCTCACGCTGCTCGGCGAGTTCAGCCCGGTCGTCGAGGCCCTGCCGCCCGACGCCGCGCTCGTCGACGTACGGGGAGCGATGCGCTACTTCGGGCGGGACCCCGTCGAGCTCGCCTCGGTGATCCGGGTGCGGGCGCTCGCCCACCACGGGGTGGACTGCGTGATCGGCGCCGGGCCTGGGCCGATGCTCGCGCGGATGGCCGTGCGGGGGGCCGCGCCGGGGGTGACCCTGGCCGTGGGGCCGGAGCCCGGCGCCGTCGCCCGGTTCCTCGGGCCTAAGCCGGTCGGCGAACTGCCGGGGGTCGGCCGCGCCACCGCCCGCACTCTCTGCGAGTACGGGCTCGACTCCGTCGGCAAGGCGGCCGCCGCGCCGCTGTCCACGCTGCAACGCCTCGTCGGCGCCCGCGCGGGACGGGAGCTGCACGAGGCGGCGAACGGCATCGACCGTACGCGCGTCGTACCGAACGCGGCAGCCCGCTCCCTCGGCGCCGAAAGGCCCTTCCCCCGCGACGAGTTGGACCCCGCGCAACACCGCAGGGCGCTGCTCTCGCTCACCGAGGAACTCGGCGCCCGGATGCGCGACGAGGACCAGGTGTGCCGCTCCCTGACCCTCACCGTGCGCTACGCGGACCGCTCCACGACGACCCGCACCCGCATGCTGCCCGAGCCGACCGCGCACTCCTGCGCGCTGACCGGATCCGCCTACCGGATGTACGAGGCGCTCGGCCTCCAGCGGGCCAGGGTGCGCGGCATCTCGCTGCGCGCCGAAGGGCTCGGCCCCGCCGAACAGTCCTCCCACCAGCTGATGTTCGACCCGGTGGACGACAGGGCCCGCCGAATCGAGGCGGTGGCCGACCGGGCACGGGCGAAGTTCGGCCCGGGCGCAATCGTGCCGGGAACGCTGGCGGCGTAGCCCCGTGTCCCGTGCCCCGGGCAGGCCCCCGAGGGTCACAGATCCCGGCGGCGCACGGCCAGCACCGCGACGGCCAGGGCGGCCGGCGGCCACGCGGCGAACACGATCCACGCCTCGGTGAGCGTCGGCGCGTACTTGCCCGGCGGGAAGTCCATCGCGGGATTCTCGATCAGGGTGTTCCACGCCGTGACCGGCATCGTGTTGCCGATCTCCTTCACCCACCGGTAGGTGTCCCCCTGGAGGAAGGCGGGTGCCAGGGTCAGCGTCACCAGGGTCGTGACGATGCTGCCCGTGGCGTGCCGGACGAGCGCCCCGACGGCCATGCCCACCAGTGCGCTCAACGGCACGAGCAGCGCGGACGCCACGACGGCCCGCAGCGCGCCCGGATCGCCGATCGACAGACCCCCGTGCTCCCGCAGGATCGCCTGGGTCACGCCGAACGAGGCCACGGACACCACCGCGCCGAGCACGGACATCACGGCCGTCATGACGACCGCCTTGGCCAGCATCACCGCACTCCGGTCGGGGACGGCCGTGAACGTCGTGCGGATCAGGCCGCTGGTGTACTCGCCGAAGACCGTGAGGGCGCCCACGCTGGCCCCGACGACCATCAGGATCTGCCAGGCGGGATCGACGAACGCGTTCGACAGCGCGTCGAACCGCATCCCCGGATCCGTCACGCTGTCCTGGCGCGAGAGCCAGTCGAGGTTGGTCAGGGCGGAGTTCACGTTGATCCCGGTGACGGCCAGCGCGCCGATCGCCAGGACCCAGTAAGTGGAGCGCAGTGACCACAACTTGATCCACTCGGCGCCGACGAGGTGGCGGAAGCGGGCCCGGGGTTCGGTGACGGTGGAGGCGATGGTCGTCGTCATCGGGCTTCTCCCGCGAGGTATTCGACGCTGTCGGCGGTCAGTTCCATGAACGCCTCTTCCAGGGAAGCGGCGCGGGTGGCGAGTTCGTGCAGCCGCACCCCGTGCGCGAAGGCGAGGTCCCCGATCCGGGAGGCGGGCAGGCCGCTGACGGTCAGGGCCTCGCGGTCCTCCTGGACGCCGGCGCCCTCGGCCCGCAGGAGTTCCGTCAGGGCAACGGTGTCGGGGGTGCGTACGGTGACGCTCAGGCGGGTGCCGCGGGCGGCGAAGTCGCCGACGCTCTCGGCGGCGATGAGTTCGCCGCGGCCGATGACGATCAGCTGGTCGGCGGTGTTCTCCATCTCGGACATGAGGTGACTGGAGACGAAGACGGTGCGGCCCTCGGCGGCCAGGCGCCGGAAGAGCCCGCGCACCCACAACACGCCTTCCGGATCGAGGCCGTTGAGAGGTTCGTCGAAGAGGAGGACCGGCGGGTCGCCCAGCAGCGCGGTGGCGATCCCCAAGCGCTGGCGCATGCCGAGCGAGAAGCCGCCCACGCGTCGCCCCGCCACCTCGGTGAGGCCGACCTCCCGCAGCACCTCGCCCACCCGGCTCGGAGGGATGTCGTTGCCGCGGGCCAGGGCGCGCAGATGGGCGCGGGCCGTGCGGCCGCCGTGCACGTCGCCCGCGTCGAGCAGCGCGCCGACATGACGCAGGCCACGCGGCCGGGAGGCAAAGGCACGCCCGTCGATCGTGGCGCTGCCGCCGCTCGGCCCGACCAGGCCGAGCAGCATCCGCAGCGTCGTGGTCTTGCCCGCGCCGTTCGGGCCGAGGAACCCCGTGACCTGACCGGGGCGCACGGTGAAGGTCAGCCGGTCGACGGCGGTGGTGTCGCCGTACCGCTTGGTCAGTTCGTTGACTTCGATCATGCGCTCCACCGTGTCGCGGTACGGGGGCGCCCGGCATCGGGCCGTGGGCCACACCCGCCGCGGCTCAACTGGCCCCCGGGCGTACGACCACGGGCCAATACCCCCGGGAGGAGTGGCCGCCTACGATCGGCGCATGAACATCAAGCCAGGTCGGGGGCGCTTGTGGCCGGCCGTGCGCAGGGCTCTGGCCTGGAGCGGGGCCGTCATCTACCCGTACGTCACGTACGTCACGTTCAGCGTCGGGATGCAGGGCTTCGACGTCCTGATGGTTCTCGCGTCCCTCCTGCTCACCGCCGTGGTCGCCTCGCTGATGCGGCGTCGGCCCCTGCCCGCGCTGGTCTTTCTGCTCCTGGGTGCGGTGACGGCCACGATGGAGATGCGCAAGATCGAGGTCACCTATCTCCAGACCCTCGCCAGTGTCGGGGCCGTCGGCTATCTTGCCGCCACCCGCTCGCGTCGCACCTCGGTCATCGCCGCCGTCCTGGCGTTCACGGCGCAGATGGGCTCCCTCTTCGGCTTTCCGCCCGACCAGGGCTGTTCTCCCCCCTACGAGCCGCATGGCTGCGCGCCCTCCGGGTGGGCCGGCAGCAGTGACCAGAGTGCTCTGCTCGTCGTCGTCCTCATCGTCGCCGCCTGGATGGCGGGAAACTCGGCCCGTGAGCGCCGCGCCCACGCCGAGGCCCTGCGCAGCCAGGCCACGGCGCGCGCCATCACCACCGAACGGCTGCGCATCGCAAGGGAGTTGCACGACATGATCGCCCACAGCATCGGCGTCATCGCCATCCAGGCGGGCGTGGGCAGCCGGGTCATCGACACCCAGCCCGCCGAGGCCCGCAACGCGCTCACCACCATCGAGGCCACCAGCAGGGAGACCCTGGCGGGCCTGCGCAGGACGCTGGTCGCGCTGCGCAGGCCGGAGTCGGGCGCCGACGAGGGGCAGGGCGACACGCGTGACGCCGCCGCGCCGCCCCGTGAACCCGCTCCGGGGCTCGCCGACGTCGACCGCCTCGCCGCGTCGGCGCGCGACGCCGGGGTCTGTGCGGAGGTCCGGTGGTCAGGGGAGCGCGGGCCGCTGCCGCCCGACGTCGACCTGGCCGCGTTCCGCATCCTGCAAGAGGCCCTGACCAATGTCATCAGGCACTCGGGAGCGGACACCTGCCGGGTTTCCGTCGAGCGGCGGGCGGGCGAACTGTCCCTGGAGGTGGCGGACGACGGCCGCGGCGGTCTGTCCGCGGGTACCGGCTTCGGCCTCGTCGGCATGCGCGAGCGGGTCGCCCTGCTGCACGGCAGGTTCACCGCGGGACCGCGCCCCGAGGGCGGCTTCCGGGTGACGGCACTGCTGCCCCTGCCGCCGGTGGAGGCACGATGAGCGACGCCGCCGAATTCACGGTGCCCGTCGTCCGTGTCGTACTCGCCGACGACCAGCCCCTCGTCCGCGCGGGCCTGCGCGTCCTGATGGCCGACACTGCCGGCCTCGAAGTCGTGGGGGAGGCCGGTACGGGCGCCGAAGCGGTGCGACTGGTCCGCGAGGTGCGCCCCGACGTCGTCGTGATGGACATCCGCATGCCCGGCATGGACGGCATCGAGGCGACCCGCCTGATCACCGCCGAGACGGACACGACGCGCGTTCTCGTCCTCACCACCTTCGACGACGACGATTACGTGTACGGCGCGCTGCGCGCGGGCGCGAGCGGGTTCCTCGTCAAGGACATGGCGCTCGAAGCCATCCTCGGGGCGATCCCGGTGGTGGCCGCCGGGGACGGACTGATCGCGCCGAGCGTCACCCGGCGGCTGATCGAGGAGTTCGCCGCGCGGCCCGATCCGGCGCCGGCGGCACGGCGGACCGTCGAGGGCATCACCGAGCGGGAGCAAGAAGTGCTCACGCTGATCGGCCGCGGGTACTCCAACGCGGAGATCGCCGCCGAGCTCGTCATCACCGTGGCCACGGTCAAGGCGCATGTGGCGCGGCTCTTCACCAAGCTGGACTCACGCGACCGGGTCCAACTGGTCATCATCGCCTACGAGGTGGGGCTGGTGTCACCGCCGCGGTGAGCGCTTCACCGTCATGACCGTGCCAGTACCTGCTGGAAGTTTTGCCGACGCGCCGCTTCACACTTTTACTACTCGCCCGTAATTTGTCGTGTGCACGGCATCCTCGTGATCCGGATCACAGGGCTCACTCATCGCAACTCCCTTGAGCCGCAAGGAGATCCCACGATGCTGCCCTGGAGACGAGCGCTCAGAGCGTTCGCCGCCGCCCTTCTCATGACGGGCGCGCTCACCCTCACCCCCACCGCCACGGCATCCGCCGCCCCCTCCGCCGCGTCCGCCCCGTCGAGCGGCTGGAACGACTACGGCTGCAAGCCGTCCGCCGCCCACCCGCGCCCCGTGGTCCTCGTCCACGGCACCTTCGGCAACTCGATCGACAACTGGCTCGTCCTGGCGCCCTACTTGGTCAAGCGCGGCTACTGCGTCTTCTCCCTCGACTACGGCCAGCTGCCCGGCGTGCCGTTCTTCAACGGGCTCGGCCCGATCGACAAGTCCGCCGAACAGCTCGACGGCTTCGTCGACAAGGTGCTCGCCTCGACGGGCGCCGCCAAGGCCGACCTCGTGGGCCACTCGCAGGGCGGCATGATGCCCCGCTACTACCTGAAGTTCCTCGGCGGCGCCCAGAAGGTCAACGCCCTGGTCGGCCTCGCGCCCGACAACCACGGCACCACCCTGCTCGGCCTCACCAAACTGCTGCCCTACTTCCCCGGCATCGAGGACCTGCTCACCACCAACACCCCCGGCCTCGCCGACCAGGTGGCGGGCTCGCCCTTCCTGACCA
>NZ_JBNNJZ010000149.1:0-16226 GCF_050270335.1 Streptomyces sp. NPDC059900 | reverse complement strand
ACCTGGCCCGCGATCACGCCGATCGTGATGTTCGCGGTGGTCACGGGCGTCGTGCAGACCATGCAGTACTACACACAGGCCCTGGTCGCGGGGAAGGTCGCGTCCGGCGTCAACATCGGCCCGGGCTCGGTGATCCAGCCCGGCTACCCGGACCACTCGACCCTCACGGTCCCCCAGCTCGTCTACCAAATGGGCTTCCAGAACTTCAACACCGGCGCCGCGTGCGTGCTCTCGCTCGTGCTCTTCGCCATCGCCATGGCCGTCACGCTGCTCCTGATGCGCAAGCGCTCCGGGCTGCTCGCGGCGGAGGACTGAGGACTCCCGATGACTTCCACGACTCTCAGCGCGCCCACCGCGGCGCCCGCCCCCGCCGCCCCGAAGCAGCGCGGCCCCGCCGCAGCCCGCGCCCGCCGCAAGCGGGTCCTGCACTGGATCGCCGTGCACAGCGTGGCCATAGCCGTCGCGCTGCTGTTCATCCTGCCGTTCGTCTTCGTTTTCCTGACGTCGGTGATGAGCGACTCGCAGGCGATGAGCGGCGACCTGTGGCCCGACTCCTGGAACTGGTCGAACTACAAGACCGTGTTCGAGACGCCGGGCTTCCTCGACTGGTGGCGCAACTCGCTGATGTACGCGGGCCTCGGCACCCTCTTCACGGTCTGCTCGGCGATACCCGTGGCGTACGCGCTCGCCAAGTTCCGCTTCCGCGGCCGGCGCACCGCGATGCTGCTCGTCATCTCGACGATGATGCTGCCGCCGCAGGTCATCGTGATCCCCATGTACCTGGTGTGGGCGCAGCAGTTCCACCTGTCGGGCACGCTGTGGCCGCTGATCATCCCGATGGCGTTCGGCGACGCGTACTCGATCTTCCTGCTCAGGCAGTTCCTCCTGACCATCCCCAAGGAGTACATCGAGTCGGCGAAGGTCGACGGCTGCGGCGAGTTCCGCACCATGGTCAAGATCGTCGTGCCGATGGCCAAGCCGGGCATCACCGCCATCGCGCTCTTCCAGTTCTTCTACTGCTGGAACGACTACTTCGGGCCGCAGATCTACGCGGCCCAGAACCCCGGTGCCTGGACACTGAGTTACGGCCTGGAATCGTTCAAGAGCGCCCACGCGGTCAACTGGAACATGACCATGGCCGCGACCCTGCTCGTCATGGCCCCCGTCATCATCATCTTCTTCTTCGCACAAAAGGCCTTCGTCGAAGGCGTCACCCTCACCGGAGTAAAGGGCTGAGAACCGAAATGAAGCTCGCAGTGGTCGGCGGAGGGTCGACCTACACACCCGAACTCATGGACGGATTCGCGCGGTTGAGGGACACCCTGCCGATCGAGGAGCTCGTCCTCGTCGATCCGGCGGCCGACCGCCTGGAACTGGTGGGCGGCCTCGCGCGGCGCATCTTCGCCAAGCAGGGTCACCCCGGCCGCATCGTCACCACCTCGGACGTCGACGCGGGTGTCGCCGACGCCGACGCGGTCCTGCTCCAGCTGCGCGTCGGCGGCCAGGCCGCCCGCAACCAGGACGAGACGTGGCCCCTGGAGTGCGGCTGCGTCGGCCAGGAGACCACGGGGGCGGGCGGCCTCGCGAAGGCGCTGCGCACGGTCCCTGTCGTCCTCGACATCGCCGAGCGCGTACGCCGTACGAACCCGAACGCCTGGATCATCGACTTCACCAACCCGGTGGGCATCGTCACGCGGGCGCTGCTCCAGGCCGGGCACAAGGCCGTCGGCCTGTGCAACGTGGCGATCGGCTTCCAGCGCAAGTTTGCCAAGCTGCTCGACGTGGCGCCCGGCGAGGTCCACCTCGACCACGTGGGGCTCAACCACCTCACGTGGGAGACGGGCGTACGTCTCGGGGGTCCGGACGGCGACGACATCCTGCCCAAGCTGCTCGCCGAGCACGGGGACACGGTCGCCGCGGACCTGCGCATGCCGCGCGAGATCGTCGACCGGCTCGGCGTGGTCCCCTCGTACTACCTGCGCTACTTCTACCAGCACGACGCCGTGGTGGAGGAGCTGAAGACCAAGCCGTCGCGGGCCGCCGAGGTCGCCGAGATGGAGAAGCAACTCCTGGAGATGTACGGCGACCCGACGCTCGACGAGAAGCCCGCCCTGCTCGGCAAGCGCGGCGGCGCCTTCTACTCGGAAGCGGCCGTGGACCTGGCGGCCTCGCTGCTCGGCAACGGCGGCAGCCCCTTCCAGGTGGTGAACACCGTGAACAACGGCACGCTGCCGTTCCTGCCGGACGACGCGGTCATCGAAGTGCAGGCCTCCGTGGACGGCTCGGGCGCCACGCCCCTCGCGGTGCCGAGGCTCGACCCGCTGTACGCCGGGCTCATCGCGAACGTCACCGGATACGAGGACCTGGCTCTCCAGGCCGCGGTGCACGGGGGACGTGACCGCGTCTTCAAGGCGCTGCTCGCCCACCCGCTGATCGGCCAGTACGCGTACGCGGAGCAGCTCACCGACCGGCTCATCGCACACAACCGGGAGCACCTGGCGTGGGCGTAGGCACGAGCGTGCTCGCGATCGACGCGGGCAACAGCAAGACCGACGTCGCGGTGGTCGCGGCCGGCGGCGAAGTCGTCGGCGCGGCCCGCGGCGGCGGGTTCCAGCCGCCGCAGGTCGGCGTCGAGACCGCGGTGGACATCCTGGAAGAGGCGGTGACGCGGGCGCTGGCCGAAGCTGGCGTCGACTCCGTGGGGCACGTGTCCGCGTGCCTCGCCAACGCCGACCTGCCGGTGGAGGAGCGGGAGTTGGCCGAGGCCCTGCGCGGGCGCTCGTGGGGCCCCTCGGTCGACGTGCGCAACGACACCTTCGCCATCCTGCGGGCCGGACTCCTGGAGGACACCGAGCCGCGGGGCGTCGCCGTGGTGTGCGGCGCGGGCATCAACTGCGTGGGCATGCTGCCCGACGGGCGCACCGCGCGCTTCCCCGCCATCGGGCGGATCTCCGGCGACTGGGGCGGAGGCGGCGGTCTCGCCGAGGAGGCGCTCTGGTTCGCGGCGCGGGCCGAGGACGGCCGCGGCGACGCGACCGCACTGCGCGAGGCGCTGCCCGCGCACTTCGGCCTGCCCTCCATGTACGCGCTGATCGAGGCGCTGCACCTGGGCTCCATCGCCCCGGTGCGGCGACACGAGTTGACGCCGGTGCTCTTCGCCACGGCGGCGGCGGGCGACCCGGTGGCCCGCTCCCTCGTGGACCGGATGGCCGACGAGGTGGTGGCCATGTCGACCGTGGCCCTCGACCGCCTCGGGCTGCTCGGCGAGGAGGCCCCGGTGCTGCTCGGCGGCAGCGTCCTCGCCGCCCGGCATCCGCAACTGGACGACCGCATAAGCGCGTTGCTCGCCGAACGGGCGCCCAAGGCGGTGCCGCGCGTGGTGGTGGCCCGGCCCGTGCTCGGAGCCGCGCTGCTCGGCCTCGACCAGGTGGGTGCGCCGACCGCGGTGCACGCGCGCGTGCGGGCCCATTACGAGAGTGCGGGCCCGCCACGGGGGTGACGCGGGAGGCCGGCGCGGACGGGTTCACAGGACCGCAAGGGAACCGAACCCCCCTCAATCGCGTATTCAAGGGCAGGGGTGGCGTGCGATCTTCGCAGGATCCGGGCAGGGTGACGGGAAAGATCCGGACACCGTGATCCGGACACGATGATCCGCACAAGATCCAGTCAATGCCTGTGCGGATGCCAGTCCCTGCGGCAATACTTGCGGCCGTGCACTTCTTCCCGCACCGCGCACGCCGGGCGGAAGTGGACGTCCGATGACCAAGGGGGAGGTCGAGGTCGAGGTGACATACCCGCCGAACGGCAGCGCCGCGCCGCCGGGACAGGCCGCGCCGACGATGCCGAGCGTCCCGCCGCAGTCAGGTCCGGGCGCCGCCGCACCCGCACAGGCCGTGCCGGGTGCGCCACCCCGGCGTCCGGCCTGGATCGAGACCCGCGACCGGCTGCGCGCGGCGGCGACGACGGAGCCCGGCAGGCTGCGCATCATCGGCGCCGTCCTCGCGCTGCTCGTCGTCGCGTTCGGCGCGGTCACCACCTGGCAGATGTCGGACCGTTCGGCCGCCGCGGACAGCGTCCTGAACCGCAGCCAGCCGCTGAGCGACGATGCCGCGGCCATCTACCGCTCCCTCGCCGACGCCAACACGGCCGCGTCCAGCGGCTTCCTGGCGGGCGGTCAGGAACCGTCCGAGGTGCGCGACCGGTACAACCGCGACATCGATCGCGCCTCCGAGAAGCTGGCGAACGCCGCGTCGAACGCCGGCTCGGGCTCGTCGGCCGCCGCATCGGTGGAGAAGCTGAACAAGCTGCTGCCGGAGTACACCGGCCTGATCGAGCGGGCCCGCGCGGGCAACCGCCAGGGCCTGCCCCTGGGCGGCGCCTATCTGCGGTACGCGAACGACAAGATGCAGAACCAGATGCTCCCGGCGGCCGAGCAGCTCTACACCGCCGAGAAGCAGCGCCTGAACAACGACTACGCCGACGCGAAGCCCTACCCCTGGTTCGCCATCGCCCTCGGCCTGCTCGCCCTTGGCGTCCTGTTCTGGGCCCAGCGCCGCAACTACCGCCGTACGAACCGGGTGTTGAACCACGGCCTGGTCGCGGCGACCGCGGCGTCCACGATCGTGCTGCTCTGGCTGGTCGCCGGGCACACCTTCGCCCGCTCCGGCCTCGGCGATTCGTACGACCACGGCGTGAAGTCCCTGAACGTCCTGAACGACGCCCGCATCAGTTCGCTCAAGGCCCGCAGCAACGAAAACCTCACGCTGGTCAGCCGGGGCGCGGAGACCGTCGAGGTGGGCGCGGACAAGGAGATCAAGGACAAGTTCGACGTCGACTACCAAAAGCAGATGAAGCAGCTGGGCAGCGTCGACAGCGGGCTGCTCGGCCGGGCCGCGGCCATCGCCGAGGACGCGGAGGGCAAGAACCCCGTCGAGGAGGCCGCGAAGAACGTGTCGGTCTGGAAGGACCGGCACGAGACCGCGCGGGACAGCGACGACGCGGGTGACTACAAGGGCGCGCTCGCCAAGGTCGTCGGCGACAAGAGCGACGAGCCCACCGGCGAGTGCTTCGACAACGTCGACACGGCACTCGAAACCGCGCTCACGCACGAACGCAACGAATTCGAGCAGGCGGCCAAGGACGGCAAGGGCGCGATGACGGGGATCCCGCAGGGCGCCGCCGTACTCGCCGTGCTCGCCGCCGCGGGCGCCGTGCTCGGCATCGGGCGCAGGCTGTCGGAGTACAGGTGAGAGGGGGCGAGCGGACGATGCGTACGCAAGGACTGGCGAGGCTGCGCGGCTGGGGCGGAGCTGCCGCCATGGCGGTGGCCTGCGCGCTCACGGGCTCCCTGATGCTGGCGCTGCCGGAGGCGGGCAGCCGAGCCTCGGACGAGAGCGCGGACCGCGCCGCGCGGGGCTCCGCCGGGGTCGCGCCCGCGCGCGCCGAGGAGTGCACGACCCCCGAGCAGAGCCTGTCGCCCTCCGGCAAGGACGGCCCGACGATCGAGGCCATCCGTGACCGCGACGTCAAGAAGCTCATCGTCGGCGTCGACCAGAACAGCTACCGCTGGGGATACCGCGACCCGAACAAGAAGACGGCCACGCTCGAAGGCTTCGACATCGACCTCGCGCACAAGATCGCCGAGGAGATACTCGGCGACCGCGACGCCATCCTGTTCCGCGCCATCCCCACCAACCAGCGCGTCAAGGCGATCCAGAGCGGCCAGGTCGACATGGTCGTACGGACCATGACGATCACCTGCGACCGCGAGAAGGAAGTCTCCTTCTCCACCGCCTACTTCAAGACCGGCCAGCAGGTGCTCGCCCCCAAGTCCTCGGACATCACCGGGTTCGACGATTCGCTCGACGGCAAGAAGGTCTGCTCCGCGAAGGGTTCCACGGCCCTCACCAAGCTCCAGGAGCTCAAGAAGAAGGGCCTGGGCGCCGACATCGGCACCACGGTCCCCAACCAACTCGACTGTCTGGTGCGGCTCCAGCTCGGCGAGGTCGACGCCGTCGTCACCGACAGCGCACTCGCCGCGAGCCAGGCCGCGCAGGACCCCACGATCGAACTGAAGGGCGACGCGCCGCTCAACACCGAGTACTACGGCGTGGCGATGAAGAAGCCGGAGAAGGGCAGGGACGACCTGGTGCGGCGGGTCAACAAGGTCCTGGAGGACTATCGCAAGAGCGGCTGGCAGAAGTCGTACAACGAATGGCTGGAGCCGGCCCTCGGCGAATCGGCGGGCCCGCCCGCACCGAAGTACGAGGACTGAAGCCCGACGTGCACAGCAACGCAGAGCGGAGAGGTGATCGATGAGCGTCGCGGGTCCCCCTGGCCCTGTGATGGACCGGGACGAGGTGGACCGTGCGCTGGCGCGGCTCGACGCCGAGCACGAGGCGATAGAGACCTCGCTCCTCGCCCTTCAGGACCACGCGGGCCGCAGACTCCTCGAAGGTGCCGGTCTGACCGGCATCACCGAGGAGCGCTGGCAGTCCACCGAGCAGCAGATCACGCTCCTGTGGGCGTACTTCGACGCCTATGCCGCCGCCCTGCGCACGGCCCACGAGGTGCGGATGCGCAGACGGTGGCCCAACAGAGACGACCTGGTGGAGCTGACCGAGCTGCTGCGCGGCGAGAGCGTCACCGTCGCCGGCGGCGCCGCCCCCGCGCCGTCGGCCTCGATCACCGGACCGGCCAAGCTCACCGAACGCTTCACCCTCATCGACCTCGTCTCCCGGATGAACGACCTGTACGCGCACTCGCTCGACATGGTCGTCGCCGCCGACGCGGTCTGGTCCGCGCTGCCCGCCCGGATAGACCTCCTGGCCGCCGAGCTGCACCGCACCCGCCAGCTCGCGCACTCCGTGGGAGTACGCCCGGGCGAGCACCCCGCGAGCGACGACCTGGAGCGGATCACCGCGGAGCTGACGCGCCTGCGCGAGCAAGTGGTGTCCGATCCGCTGGCCTTCTGGCAGCCCGCGCAGGGCAGTTCGGCCCCCGGAGGCGGCCGCCCGCACACCGAGCGCTACGACCGCGAGGCCCGCGCCCTGGAGGACGTGCGCCGTGAGATCGACGCGGTGCTCACCGTCCGGCAGGACGCGGAGCTGCGCCTGGGCAGGCTGCGTGACGTGCTCTCGCGCGCGGACCGCACCCTGGCGGAGGCACGCTCCGCGCGCGGCGAGGTCCTCGCCAAGATCGCCGCGTCCGAGGTGCCCGCGGTCAGCGGCCCGTCGACCGCGCTCCAGGAGCAGCTGGCCATGGCCTCCGAGTACCGCAGGCACGCCCAGTGGCACCGTCTCTCCCCGCTCCTCGAATCCCTCGAACAGAAGGCCGAGGACGAACTCCTGCGGGCCCGCGAGTCGTTGACCGCCGTCACGCAGCCCCTGGCCGTCCGCGCGGAGCTGCGCGGCCGCCTGGACGCGTACAAGGCCAAGGTCGCCCGGCTCGGCCACGCGGAGGACCCCCTCCTGGTCGAGCGGTACGACGCGGCGCGCCGGATGCTGTGGAGCGCGCCCTGCGATCTGCGCGTCGCCGAACAGGCCGTCCTTCGTTATCAGCAGGCGGCCGCAGAAGTCCTTGCACCGAGGGTCCCGCAACAGGGCGGTCCCACCGACCGGAGGGGGGAAGCATGAGTGAGCAGCGGAAGTGCCAGCGACCCGGATGCACAGGGTCCTACGAGGACGTGGGCGGCGGCGAGCTGTACTGCGACACCTGCGGCCTGGCCCCGGTCGTCTCGCCGTCGGGCATGGTGTCCTCTCCCCCGACCGGCATCACCGGCGGCGGCAAGGGGTCGGGCAGCAGCAGCTCCCGGTCCAGTTCGCGCTCCTCATCGCGCTCCTCGCGGTCCCAGTTCTCGCGCAGGTCGGTCTCGGGGCGGCTCTCGCGCTCGCTCTCCGGCAGCTCGACGTCCCGCTCGGTCTCGGTGCGCAGCTCGGGCCCCTCGTCCGGCACGTCCGCCCGCAGCAGGCTGGGCGTGGGCCTGGTCCTCGTGCCCGAGGTGCCGCGCCCCGACCCGCGCCAGGCTGTGCAGGACAACCCCGAGGTGCCCGAGCGCAAGCGCTTCTGCTCGCGCTCCGACTGCGGGGCGCCGGTGGGCCGTGCCCGCGGCGAGCGGCCCGGCCGCACGGAGGGGTTCTGCACGAAGTGCGGCCACCCGTACTCGTTCGTGCCGAAGCTGAACCCCGGCGACATCGTGCACGGTCAGTACGAGGTGGTGGGCTGTCTGGCGCACGGCGGGCTCGGCTGGGTCTATCTCGCCGTGGACCGCGCGGTCTCCGACCGCTGGGTGGTCCTCAAGGGCCTGCTCGACACGGGCGACCAGGACGCGATGGCCGCCGCGATCTCCGAGCGCCGCTTCCTCGCCGAGATCGAACACAGCAACATCGTCCGTATCTACAACTTCGTCGAGCACCTCGACCAGCGCACGGGCTCCATGGACGGCTACATCGTCATGGAGTACGTGGGCGGCAAGTCCCTCAAGGAGATCGCCAACGAACGCCGTACGCCGCAGGGCAAGCGCGATCCGCTGCCCGTCGAGCAGGCGTGCGCGTTCGGCATCGAGGCCCTTGAGGCCCTCGGGCATCTGCACAGCCGCAATCTCCTGTACTGCGACTTCAAGGTCGACAACGCCATCCAGACCGAGGACCAGCTCAAGCTGATCGACATGGGCGCGGTCCGCCGGATGGACGACGAAGAGTCGGCGATCTACGGCACGGTCGGCTACCAGGGCCCCGAAGTGGCCGAGCTCGGCCCGTCGGTGGCCTCCGACCTCTACACGGTGGCGCGCACCCTCGCCGTGCTCACCTTCGACTTCCAGGGGTACACGAACGTCTTCGTGGACTCCCTGCCGGACCCCGACAACATCGAGGTCTTCCGCAAGTACGAGTCGTTCTACCGCCTCCTCGTGCGCGCCACCGACCCGGACCCGGCCCGCAGGTTCGCCTCGGCGCAGGAGATGGCGGAGCAGCTCACGGGCGTCCTGCGGGAGGTGGTGGCGCTCCAGACGGGCCGGCCGCGGCCCGCGCTCTCCACGCTGTTCGGTCCCGAGACCAAGGTCACGGACACGGAGCTGTTCGCCGAGCTGACCGGCGACGTCTCGCAGTTCGGCGTACGGATGCTGCCCGCGGGCCGGCGCAAGGGGCGCCCCGAACTGGCCGCGGGGAACGGACACGTACAGGGACAGGGCCAAGAACCGGGCCAGGGACAGGGACTGAGCCGGGGCCAGGGCAACGGCGACCCCGCGATCGCGCCGCCGGTGCCTCCGGCAGCCCCGCCGGCCCGTATCGTCCGCTCTCTCGACGCCCCCGCGACGGCCCTCGCCCTTCCGGTGCCGCGCGTGGACCCGAACGACCCGAACGCCGGGTTCCTCGCCGGTCTCATGGCCTCCGCGCCCGCCGAGCTGATCACCGCGCTGCGGGCCGCGCCGGGCGACTCCGTGGAGCTTCGGCTGCGCGGGCTGCGGGCCCGCCTCGCCATGGGTGAACTGGAGCCTGCCGCGCAGGCCATCGCCGACCTGGAGATACAGCATCCGGACGACTGGCGGGTTGTCTGGTACCGCGGCATCGCCTCGCTTGCGACCGGCGACCACGAGAACGCGGCACTGTCCTTCGACGCCGTGTACGACGCGTTCCCCGGCGAACCCGCCCCCAAGCTGGCCCTGGGGGTCTGCGCGGAGGTCCTGGAGCAACTGGACAACGCCGCGGAGTACTACCGCCTCGTGTGGGCCACCGACCCGAGCTATGTCAGCGCGGCGTTCGGCCTGGCCCGCGTACAGCTCGCGTCGGGCGACCGGCGCGGCGCCGTGCACACCCTGGAGTCGGTGCCCGAGGCCTCCATCCACTACACCGCGGCGCGCGTCGCGGCGGTGCGGGCCAGGCTGCGGCACCGTATGACGTTGGACACCGCGCCGTCGCCCGGCAGCCTTTTCCTCGACGACCTGACGGCGGCCGCCGGCCAGGTGGAGGCGCTCGCGGGCTTCGGCCTCGACGCGGTGCGCCGCGAGCGGCTGTCCACCGAGGTCCTCGGCACCGCGCTGGACTGGGTACTCTCCGGTAGGCACCCTGGTCACGCCTCCGCTCCACCGGCAGCACCTCCTGCACCGGCGGGCGGCTCGCGTACCGTGCTGCTCGGCAGCGACCTTGACGAGCGCGGCCTCCGGTACGGCCTGGAGCGCTCGTACCGGACGCTGGCCCGGCTCGCGCAGGGTGGCGAGGAGAGGATCGAACTGGTGGAACGGGCAAACCGTTTCCGCCCTCGGACGTGGGTGTGAAGATGTCGCAGATGCACCAGCAGACTGCCGGGGCTGGTTCCACGTGCCCCGGCTGCGAAGAACCGCTGGAAGCGGGTGACCTGTTCTGCGGGGCGTGCGGATACGACCTGTCGGCGCGGCCCGCCGCGGCACAGGACCGCCCCACCGTCGCGATGAACGGCTCGTCGGCGGCACAGTCCGCGCCGGCGCCCGACGCCTCGTCGCAGTGGCCCGTCGCCCCGGACGCGGACAGCTCCGACATGCCGGTGCCCGCGCACCTGCCCACCGACCTGGCGGGCACGGACTCGGCGGGCGGCGAACTGTCCCCGAACGCGGGAGAAGCGCGCACGGAGCCGGGGGAGGTTCGCACGGACGCCCCCTTCGCACGCCCCGCCGAGCCGGACGAGTACCCCCTGCCCGCCCCCGGCGCCCACCCGGGGCCCGAGCCCGCCGCCGATCCCCGTACGGTCCTTTCCGACCCGACGCCGCCCGCGGGCACCAAGCTCTGCGTGGCCTGCCGTTCGGGCCGCGTCGACCCCGACGGCTACTGCGAGAACTGCGGGCACGCCCAGCCGCGCGAGCGCGACCACATGGAGCAGGAACTCGACGCGGTCGCCGCGGTCAGCGACCGGGGCCTGCGCCACCACCGCAACGAAGACGCGTTCGCCATCTCCTCGGCCGCGCTGCCGGACGGTTCCCCCGCCGTCGTCGCGATCGTGTGCGACGGCGTCTCGTCCGCGACCCGCCCCGACGAGGCCTCACTCGCCGCGTCACGCGCGGCCAACGAGTCGCTGCTCGACGCCCTGCCCCGGGGCACGCACCCGCAGCAGGCCATGCACGACGCGATCCTCTCGGCCTCCGACGCCGTCAACGCCCTTGCCGCGGAGCCCACCCAAGCCAGGGAGCACTCCCCGCACCAGAACGCGCCCGCGTGCACGCTCGTCGGCTCGATCGTCGCCGGGGGTCTCCTGGTCGTCGGCTGGATCGGCGACAGCCGTGCCTACTGGGTGCCCGACGACCGCAACGGCCCGACCGTCCGGCTCACCGAGGACGACTCGTGGGCCGCGCAGATGGTGGCCGCGGGCCTGATGAACGAGGCGGAGGCGTACGCCGACGAGCGCGCCCACGCCATCACGGGCTGGCTCGGCGCCGACGCGTACGAACTGGAGCCGCACACCGCTTCCTTCAAGCCGGACCGTGCGGGTGTAGTGGTGGTATGCACCGACGGGCTCTGGAACTACGCGGAATCGGTCGAGGAAATGGCACGCGCCGTGCCCGCCGATTCCGCCCTGCGCCCGCTGCACAGCGCCCAGGTCCTGGTCGGCCACGCACTCGACGGCGGGGGCCACGACAACGTAACAGTGGCGATTCTGCCGTTCCGTCTCGTGCCGCAAGGGGCAGGATCCGCCTAGTGCAGGCCCCGGCAACGGGATGCCGGACACGAGCACTTGTCACCCGCCGGCTTGGGGAAGCCGGCGGGAACATTTAGGGGGAGCAGAGATCCATGGCCAATTTCTCGAAATCGAACGTGCCGCAGTTCTCCGTCGACGTGTACCAGAACGAGTACCTCCCGGAAGGCGGCCGCGAGGTCAACGCGATCGCCACGGTCACCTCGACCGGCGGCGGCACGGTGGGGTCAGCGGTCAGCGCCCCGCATCTCTACTCGGCGGGACAGACCCCGGACGCGGCCGTGGCGATCATGGTCGACTGCTCCGGTTCGATGGACTATCCGCCCACGAAGATGCGCGGCGCCCGCGACGCCACGGCCGCCGCGATCGACGCCGTACGTGACGGAGTCCACTTCGCGGTGATCGGCGGCACCCATGTCGCCAAGGAGGTCTATCCCGGCGACGGGCGCCTGGCGGTCGCGGGCGCACAGACCAGGGAGCAGGCCAAGCAGGCCCTGCGCAAGCTCAGCGCGGGCGGCGGCACGGCGATCGGCACCTGGCTGCGCCTGGCCGACCGGCTGCTCTCCTCGGCCGACGTGTCGATCCGGCACGGCATCGTGCTCACGGACGGCCGCAATGAACACGAGTCACCCGAAGACCTCCAGGCCTCTCTCGACGCCGCCGCGGGCCGCTTCACCTGCGACGCCCGCGGTGTCGGCACCGACTGGGAGGTCAAGGAGGTCACGAGCATCGCCTCCGCGCTCCTCGGCACCGCCGACATCGTCGCCGACCCCAAGGGCCTGTCCGCCGACTTCACGCAGATGATGGAGGCGGCGATGGGCAAGGAGGTCGCCGACGTCAGCCTGCGGCTCTGGACGCCGCTGGGCGCGGAGATCAAGTTCGTCAAGCAAGTGGCGCCCACGGTCGAGGAGTTGACCGCGCGCCGCACGGAGGCGGGCCCGCGCGCCGGTGACTACCCCACCGGGTCCTGGGGCGACGAGTCCCGCGATTACCACATCTGTGTCGAGGTGCCGAACGCCGAGCTCGGCCAGGAGATGCTCGCGGCCCGCGTCTCGCTGATCGTGCCGCAGCCGGACGGCAGCGCCCAGACCCTCTCGCAGGGCCTGGTGCGGGCCGTGTGGACGGACGACATGGCCGCGTCGACGTCGATCAACCCGCAGGTGGCGCACTACACGGGCCAGGCGGAACTGGCCCAGGTGATCCAGCAGGGCCTCGATGCGCGCAAGTCGGGCGATATGGATGGAGCTACGGCCAAACTGGGCCGCGCCGTCCAGCTCGCCAGCGCCTCGGGCAACGAGGACACCGCGAAGCTGCTTTCGAAGGTGGTCGACGTGGTCGATGCCGTGGCAGGTACTGTTCGATTGAAGGCGAGGGTCGCCGAGGCCGACGAGATGACTCTCGAGACACGGTCCACGAAGACTGTTCGCGTGAAGAAGTAGCTCCGCCGTGGAGCAACACCACGGAGAAGCAGCACCACCCATACCCATCACAAGCCCCACAGCAGCACGTACGGCCCTCAGGGCCGGAGAAGGAGAGGGGGACGCGCCGACATGCCGACCTGCCCGAACGGACACCAGTCGGGTTCCGACGACTGGTGCGAGGTCTGCGGTCACCGCATGGCCGGTGCCGTACCGCCGCCCCCGCCGCCACCGGCCGCTCCCGGATACGGCTACCCGCCGCCGGGACCCGGCCAGAACCCCGGCTACGGCTACCCGCCGCCCGGCCCCGGCGGCCGCCCGCACCTGTCGGCCGTGCCGGACCAGCCCGCCGAGGCCCAGCTCTGCCCGCAGTGCCGCACGCCCCGCGAGGCGAACGCGCCGTTCTGCGAGGAGTGCCGCTGGAACTTCCTGACGAACACGGCGACCTCGTACACCCCGGCCGCCCCGCACCCGCCCGCGCCGAGCCCGGCGCAGCAGTTCCAGCAGTCCCAGCAGCCCCAGGGCACCCAGCCGGGTCAGGACCCGTTCGGGTACCAGGGCTCGCGGCCCTCGCAGATGAACCGCCCCGCCGAACCGATTCCACCGTTCGGCAACGGCGGCAACGGCAACCCGCCCGGTCAGGTGCCCCCGCCGTACAACGGCGAGGCGCCCCCGCCGCCCTACAGCGGTGACCCGCACGGCCAGGGCCCGCACGGTCAGCCGCCGCAGGGCCAGCCCCCGCAGGGGTTCCAGCAGCAGGGTCCGCCCGCGCCGCCCGCCTTCCCGCAGGAGACGGGCACTCCGCCGCCGCCCTCGCAGCCGCAGCAGCCCGGCCCCGGCGGTCCGGCCGGTGGTCCGTCCTTCGGCGGCGGTGGCGACGACTGGGTGATTTCGCCGCCCTCGTCGTCGGCTCCTCCCGGCACCCAGGGGCCCGGTGCTCCGGGTCCCGGCGCCCCGCAGGCTCCCGAGCAGGGCGAATGGGGCCAGCAGTCCCAGCAGCCCGGCCGGACGCAGGCTCCGCAGGGACCTCCCGGCTTCCAGGCGGTGCCCGGGCCCAGCACGGGCACGGTCTCCTGGTCGGCGACGATCGGCCCGGACCGCGAGTACTTCATGGCGATGATGCACCGCAGCGGCCCCGAGGCCTCGGGCCTGAACCTGCCGGCGTACTCGCCCGAGCAGCAGCGTCCGCTGGCCGGCAACCAGATCACCATCGGCCGCCGCAGGCACTCCACCGGTGACACCCCGGACATCGACCTGTCGGTGCCGCCGGAGGACCCGGGCGTTTCGCACCAGCACGCGGTCCTGGTCCAGCAGCCCGACGGCAGCTGGGCGGTCGTCGACCAGAACTCCACGAACGGCACGACGGTCAACAACGGCGAGGAGCCCATCCAGCCGTTCGTCCCCGTGCCGCTCCAGGACGGCGACCGGGTGCACGTGGGCGCCTGGACGACGATCACGATCCGGCACAGCTGAGCCGGGTCCTTCCGGGCCGCCTCAGACGCGGGCTCAGGCGAGTGGCCAGGCGTACGGCCCTTCGGGGTCGTCCAGCCAGGCCCACTCGTGCGGCCCGCTGACGGTGACCCCGTAGCGCTCGCGCACCGGCCGGTCCTCGCGCTGCCACAGGGCGAGGGCCTCGTAGGGGTCGAGGGTGCCCGCGGTCAGCTCCAGGAGGAAGCGGAAGAGGTCGTTCTGCAGGGCCTTGCGCGGCAGCCCCCCGAGGCTCTGTTCGTGCGGGCCCCTTCTGCTGCCGCCCCGCAGCGGCACGAAGTACGCCGGGGTGTGCAGGAAGCGGCCTTCGGCGTGCCCGGCGTCCCGGACGCGCAGCGCGATCAGGCCGGTGGCCAGCGGGGCCAGGATGCGGGCGCCGGGACGGCACTGGGCCAGCCAGGGGCGCGGCACGGAGTTCAGGGTGCAGGTCGCGATGATCCGGTCGTACGGACCGCGCTCGGGGCACCCGGCGGCGCCGTCCCCGGTGACGACGGCCGGGTGGTACCCGGCGGCCGCCAGATGCCGCCGTGCCGACTCGGTGATCTCCGGGTCGAGGTCGACGGTGGTGACGTGCTCGTCGCCGACCCGGTGCGAGAGCAGGGCCGCGTTGTAGCCGGTGCCCGCGCCGATCTCCAGTACGTCGCAGTCCCCCTCGCGCAGATCGAGCTCGTCCAGCATCTTCGCCATCAGGGAGGGCTGGCTGCTGGACGAGAGCAGCTCTCCGTCGCGTACGCGGGTGGCGAGCGGGGCGTCCGCGTAGGCGCCGTGCAGCCAGCGTGCCCGGTGTGCGGGGTCGGGATCCTCGCCCCAGAGGCGCTCGTGGCCGCCGCCCGGCGACGTGACGTAGTAGTACGGCACGAACAGATGGCGCGGCACCTGTTCGAACGCGGTGCGCAGCCCGGGGTCCCGCGTGAGGGCCCCGCCGGCCTCGATCTGGCGGACCAGGGCGGATCCCGCCTCGGCGGCGTCACGGGGGTCGACTGTGGGTCCCATACAGCCACTGTGCTGCGGTTCGGCGCGCGATGCGAGCGGCAGGACGCACCGATCCGGAGGAGATCGGTCCCGCCGGGGCCCGGCTGGTCCCGGCTGGTCCCGGCCCGGAATCCGGTGGTCCGGGCTGCCCGTCCGGGACGGGGGTCCTAAGTCTTCCGTCCTCGGCCGCAGCGTCTGAGACCATGGACGGTGTGATAGAGATCCCGCGCGGCACGCTTCAGGAGCAGACCTTCTACGAACAGGTCGGCGGCGAGGAGACCTTCAGGCGCCTGGTGCACCACTTCTACCAGGGGGTCGCGGAGGATCCGCTGCTGCGACCGATGTACCCGGAGGAGGATCTGGGCCCCGCCGAGGAGCGCCTCGCGCTGTTCCTCATGCAGTACTGGGGCGGCCCCCGCACCTACAGCGACAACCGCGGCCACCCCCGGCTGCGGATGCGCCATGCCCCGTTCACCGTCGACAGGGCCGCGCACGACGCCTGGCTGAAGCACATGCGGGCCGCCGTCGAGGAGCTGAAGCTCTCCGAGGAGCATGAGCGGACGCTGTGGAACTACCTGACGTACGCGGCGGCGTCCATGGTCAACTCCGAGGGCTGACGCCTCTCTCCCCCGCCCCACCTGCCGTCCCACTTCCTCGGGACGGCGAGAGCGGGCCGCGCCACCACCAGGG
>NZ_JBNNJZ010000148.1:0-16281 GCF_050270335.1 Streptomyces sp. NPDC059900 | reverse complement strand
GTACTGGGTCGACCTGAACATCGGGTGGGCGGGGTACTGCGCAACTCCGAAGGCAAGCGGTTCATGTTCGACTACGTACCGGACGTCTTCAAGGAGAAGTACGCCCAGTCGGAGGACGAGGGCGACCGCTGGTACGAGGATCCGGACAACAACCGGCGCCCTCCGGAGCTCCTGCCGCGCGACGAGGTGGCGCGCGCGATCAACTCCGAGGTGAAGGCGGGCCGCGGCTCGCCGCACGGCGGGGTCTTCCTCGACGTGTCGACGCGCATGCCCGCCGAGGTCATCCGGCGCCGGCTGCCCTCCATGTACCACCAGTTCAAGGAACTGGCGGACGTCGACATCACCGCTGAGGCCATGGAGGTCGGACCGACCTGTCACTACGTGATGGGCGGTATCGCCGTCGAGTCGGACACGGCGGCCGCGCAGCGCGTGCCGGGGCTCTACGCGGCGGGCGAGGTCGCGGGCGGCATGCACGGCTCCAACCGGCTCGGCGGCAACTCGCTGTCGGACCTGCTGGTCTTCGGGCGGCGTGCGGGGTTGCACGCGGCGCAGTACGCGGCGGGGTTCGCTTCCGGAGCCGAGTCTTCCGAAGCCGGGTCTTCCGGAGCCGAGGCGCGGCCCCTGGTGGACGACGTGCAGGTGGACACGGCGGCGGCCGAGGCGCTGCGGCCGTTCAGTGCGGAGGGCCCCGAGGACGGGGCGACGCCGGAGAATCCGTACACCCTCCACCAGGAACTCCAGCAGACGATGAACGACCTGGTCGGCATCATCCGCCGTGAGGGCGAGATGGAGCAGGCCCTGGAGAAGCTGGCGGAGCTGCGGGTGCGGGCCAGGCGGGCCGGTGTCGAGGGGCACCGCCAGTTCAACCCCGGCTGGCACCTCGCGCTGGACCTGCGCAACATGCTCCTGGTCAGCGAGTGCGTGGCGCGGGCGGCCCTGGAGCGCACGGAGAGCCGGGGCGGACACACCCGCGAGGACCATCCGGGGATGAACCGCGACTGGCGCCGCGTGAATCTGCTGTGCCAGCTCACGGACCCGTCGGGCGGCCTCGCGGCCACGGACCCCGTGCGCGGCCAGATCGATCTGGTGCGGGTCACCACCGAGCCCATCCGTCCCGACCTGCTTGCTCTCTTCGAGAAGGAAGAGCTGGTCAAGTACCTGGCCGAAGAGGAGCTTTACGAGTGAGTACCGCTACGCCGAGTTCTCCCGGTTCTCCGGGTGCTTCCAGTACGTCGTACGACGCGCGGTTCCGGGTCTGGCGCGGGGACGTCGGAGGCGGCGATCTGGAGGACTTCAAGGTCGAGGTCAACGAAGGCGAGGTCGTCCTCGACATCATCCACCGCCTTCAGGCGACCCAGGCCCCCGATCTGGCGGTGCGCTGGAACTGCAAGGCGGGCAAGTGCGGTTCGTGCTCGGCGGAGATCAACGGCCGCCCCCGGCTGATGTGCATGACGCGGATGTCGGTGTTCGAACGCGAGGACGTCATCACGGTGACACCGCTGCGCGCCTTCCCCGTGGTGCGGGACCTGGTGACGGACGTCGGCTTCAACTACACGAAGGCCAGGGAAGTACCGGCCTTCGTGCCGCCGGCGGACCTCGGCCCCGGCGAGTACCGCATGCAGCAGACGGACGTGGACCGCTCGCAGGAGTTCCGCAAGTGCATCGAGTGCTTCCTGTGCCAGGACACGTGCCATGTGGTGCGCGACCACGAGGAGAACAAACCCGCCTTCGCGGGTCCGCGCTTCCTGATGCGGGTCGCCGAGCTCGACATGCACCCGCTGGACGCGGCGGCGGAGAGCGGCCTCGACCGGAAGAAGACCGCCCAGGACGAGCACGGGCTCGGCTACTGCAACATCACGAAGTGCTGTACGGAGGTGTGCCCGGAGGGCATCAAGATCACGGACAACGCGCTGATTCCCCTGAAGGAACGGGCGGTTGACCGGAAGTACGATCCGCTGGTCTGGCTCGGGAACAAGATCCGGCGGCGGGGAGAGCAGTAGCGTCGCGCCGCTTGAGGGTCGGGGGTGATCCCCGCCGTTTGCGGGCCCGGGGGGGGTAATCCCCGCCGTTCTTGGGCCCCGGGGTAATCCCCCGGGCCCAAGACTCAAGATTTCCCCCATGGTCACGGGGGCGGGGCGAGATCAGCATTGAGTCATGAAATCTTCCTCGGATGTGACGCGTTCGGCTTTGCCGCGGGCCCCTCGTTCGGCTCTGACCCGGCGCTCGGTGCTCGGCCTCGCGGCGGCCGGCCTGACGGCGACGATGCTGGCTGCCCCGGCCCCCGCGCAGGCGGAACCCATGGGCGTCGCGGCGAAGCTCCCCGCGCCCACGGGACCGCACCGGATCGGCACGGTGTCGACGCGCCTGGTCGACACCTCGCGGCGCGACCCGTGGGTGAAGTCCGTGCCGTATCGAGAGCTGATGATCAGCGTCTGGTATCCGGCGGCGGGAGGGCCGGGCGGCGCGTCCGCCGCGAGCGCCCACCGCCTCGCTGCGTACATGGCGCCGGGCGCGGCGGACCGCTGGAACGCCATGTCGCCGCACGGCATCCCCGAGGACGCGATCGACTTCGCGGGCATACGCACGCATGCGCGGGAGGGCGCCCCCGCCGACACGAGCGGGGGCCGGCGACCGGTCCTGCTTTACGCGTCGGGAGCCAACGATCCGCGTACGTGGGGTACCTCGGCCGTCGAGGAGCTGGCGAGCCACGGCTATGTGGTGGTCACGATCGACCACACCTATGAGTCTCCGGGGGTGCAGTTCCCCGACGGCTCGGTCAAGGACGACGCCCCGCTCCGCAAGGCTTTGGAAGCGACCCGGCCGAGCGAGATGCCGGCGCTGCTCAAGAAGGTCCTCGACGTCCGGGTGGCCGACTCGAAGTTCGTCCTCGACCGCCTCGGCTCGCTGCCGAACGGCCTCTCCAAGGTCGTGGACCAGCGGCGGGTGGGGATGTTCGGCCAGTCGGCGGGCGGCATAGCGGCCGCCGAGACGATGTACGAGGACGGCAGGGTCAAGGCAGGCCTGAACATGGACGGCACCCTGGAGAACAACCCCGAGCCGAACGGCACGAACCTCACGCCTGTGGCCCGCCATGGCCTGACCCGCCCGTTCCTCCTCATGGGCAGCGAGGGCAACGACCGTACGACGGAGCCGTCGTGGCGCGCGTTCTGGTCCCACTCGACCGGCTGGAAGCGGAATCTGACCCTGCGCGGCTCGAAGCACCAGACGTACACGGACCTCGCCGCGCTGCTCCCGCAGGCCGGGGTGGACCGCAAGGTCATCGAAGAGAACATAGGCACGGTCGGGCCGGACCGTGCGGTGGCCGCGGAGCGGGCCTACGTGACCTCGTTCTTCGACCGCTGGCTCCGGGACCGGGACGACCACCTGCTGGACGGCCCTTCGGGAAAGTATCCGGAGGTGGAGTTCGCGGGGTGAGCCACAGGTGAGCCGCACCGGACTCCGGCCCCGCGTTCCCAGGCCGCCGGGTCGCCGGGTCGCGCACCCCACAAGACGGCCATACGCTCCCAAATGTGACGCCGCCCCCGTATCTGGCCGTGCGGGCGACAGCGGCAGCCACCGCACTGCTCACGTGGTGCCTGCTGCTCCTGTCCGCCCCCGCAGCACTCGCCGCCCCGGCCGACGACCCGGTCACGCTCTCCCGCGACGGTCAGATCACCGACAGGGTGGGAGCACTCGGTGACCGCAAGAACGCCACGGAGCGGGCGCTCGACCAGCTCTACGAGGACGGCGGCCTCCAGCTCTTCGTCGTCTACGTAAGGGACTTCTCCGGGCGCAGTGCACAGGAGTGGGCGGATGCCACCGCCGAGCGCAACGGACTCGGCCTCGACGACGCGCTGCTCGCCGTCGCCACGCACGACCGGCAGTACGCCTACTCCGTAGACGTCGATTCCCGGCTGAGCGAGGGCCAGCTCCAGGACGTCGCGACCACCGCGATCAAACCCGCCCTGCGGCAGAACGACTGGGCCGGCGCAGCCATCGGCGCGGCGAACGGCTATCGCGCGGTCCTCTCCGGGCGGCCCGTCCCCACCCCGACGCCCACGCCGGGTGACCCCGATCCGGGCGGCGGCAGCGGTAGCGGCGGTGACGACCCGGCCGCCGGCGACCTGGTCCTGCCGGTCGTGGTGGTCGGCGGCGCGGGTGCTCTCGCCGCTGTCGCGTACGGCCGCCGCAAGCGGCGCACCCATACGCGTACGACACCCGGGGGCGGTGGCTGGGGCAAGGGGACCGCGGGCGGACGGGCGACCCCGCTCCCGGAGCTGGACAAGCAGAGCAAGCAGCTCCTGGTGGAGACCGACGACGCGGTGCGCACCAGCGCGGAGGAACTCGGCTTCGCCACGGCCCAGTTCGGCGACGAGGCGGTACGGCCGTTCACGGATGCCCTCGCGTACGCGCGCTCCGAGCTGACCAAGAGCTTCAAGCTGCGCCAGCAGCTCGACGACGCCTATCCGGAGGACGACGCGACCCGGCGCACCATGCTGGAGGAGATCGTCGCGCGCTGCACCGATGCGGGCAGGCGCCTGGACGCGGAAGCCGCCGGATTCGACCAGCTGCGCGCCCTCGAACGCGACGCAGCGCAGGCCCTGGAGCACGCGGAATCGGCGTTCGGGCAGGTCAGCGGGCGTACCAACGCCGCCGAGAGCACCCTCGGCACGATCCGGGAGCGGTATGCGCCCTCCGCCTGTGCGCATGTCGTGGGTCATGTGGAGCAGGCCAGGGACCGGCTCGCCTTCGCCACGACGCACCTCGACGAGGCCCGGAAGGCCGTCGGCGCGGGCGACAACGGCAAGGCGGCCGTCCATCTGCGGGCCGCCGAAGGCGCCGTGGACCAGGCGGGCACCTTCGTGGACGCCGTGGACCGCCTCGCCGACGAGCTGGCACTCGCGGCGGAGAAGCTGCCCGCCGCGCTCACCGAGACGGAGACCGACCTCGCCGAGGCACGCGGCCTCTTGAAGGGCACCACGGCGGGAGGCTCGACGGCTGACCTGCACGGCCGTATCGCCCGGGCGGAAGCGGTGGTCGACGAGGTACGCAAGAAGATGGCGGCGGGCCCGCACGACCCGATCGACGCCCTGCGCCGGGTCGAGGAGGCCGACACGGTCCTCGACGAGTCCCTCGCGGGCGCCCGCGAGGGCGAGGCAGGGCGGCAGCGCGCCGTCGCCCTCCTGGGCCAGGCCCTGCTCACCGCGCGCAGCGCCGTGGGGGCGGCGGCGGACTTCATCGGCACCCACCGGGGCGGGGTGGGCAGCGAGGCGAGGACCCGCCTCGCCGAGGCCCAGCGGCACCTGTCGGGCGCGGAGGCCGCCAAGGACGCCGACGCCACGGCGGCGCTCGCCCGGGCCCAGCAGGCGGACGCCCTGGCCCGGCAGGCGCAGCAGCTGGCCGAACGGGACGTACGCGGCTACGGCAACCCCTACGGAGGCGGCGGGCGCGGCGGCGGCATGGGCGGCGCGGTACTGGGCGGCATCATTCTCGGCGAGCTCTTCGGAGGCAGGGGCCGCGGACCGGGCGGCGGGGGCGGCGGTTTCGGCGGGGGCGGCCCCGGGAGCTTCGGCGGCGGGGGCACCCGGGGCCGGATGGGCGGGGGCGGGAGGTTCTGAACCACCGTTTCCCGGCTTTCCCGTACCCCCTGTCAACCCGCACAGAAGGAGACCGACATGGCTAAGCAGACGATCCTGGGACGCGTGGCCCAGCTCGCCAAGGCCAACATCAATGCCCTGCTCGATCAGGCCGAGGACCCGCAGAAGATGCTCGACCAGCTGGTCCGCGACTACACGAACAACATCCAGGAGGCCGAGGAGGCGGTCGCGACCACCATCGGCAATCTGCGGATGCTGGAACTGGACCACAAGGAGGACCAGGACGCGGCTGCCGGGTGGGGCACGAAGGCGGTCGCCGCCAGCAAGAAGGCGGACGAGCTGCGGTCCGCGGGGAGCGCCGCGGAGGCCGACCGGTTCGACGGCCTCGCCAAGGTCGCACTCCAGCGCCAGCTCCAGTCCGAGCGGGAGGCCAGGGACGCCGAGCCCACGATCGCCTCGCAGACCGAGGTGGTCGACAAGCTGAAGTCGGGGCTCGACCAGATGAAGATCAAGCTGAACCAGCTCACGTCGAAGCGCGATCAGCTGGTCGCCCGCGCCAGGACCGCGCAGGCGCAGAACCAGATGATGGACGCCGCCCGGAGCATCGATGTGCTCGATCCGGCCAGTGAGTTGGGCCGTTTCGAGGACAAGGTGCGCCGCGAGGAGGCCAGGGCGCTGGGCAAGCAGGAGCTGGCCGCCTCGTCCCTGGACGCGCAGTTCGAGCAGCTGGACAGCATGGGCGACGAGGCGGAGGTCGCGGCCCGCCTCGCCGCCCTGAAGGCCACGACGTAGCAGGGCCGGTCCGACGCGACGAAGCCGGCCGCAGCAGCCCTCAGAACAGGACGGCCGCAGCAGCCCTCAGAACAGGACGGCCGGAGCAGCCCTCAGAACAGGCTGAGCAGCGCCTCCGCCGCGTCCATCGGCTCCACGCCGCTGTCCGGCAGCGGCATCTCGAACCACACCGTCTTGCCGCGCGGCGTCCTGCGCGAGCCCCAGGCGGCGCTCAGCAGTCCGACGAGCTGGAGCCCGCGGCCGCCCTCGTCCGTGTCGCGTGCCCGGCGGCGGCGCGGCTGGACGAGGCCCCCGTCCCACACCTCGCACACCAGGGTGCGATCGAGCAGGAGCCGCAGTCGGATGTCGCCCTCGCCGTATCGCAGGGCATTGGTGACCAGCTCGCTGACCAGCAGTTCGGTCGTATCGCAGAGCGGTTCCAGGTCCCAGCCGCGCAACTGCTCGCAGGCCAGTTCGCGCGCCCGCCCCACCGACTTCGGGTCGCGCGACAGCGTCCAGTCGCCGACGTTCTCGGCGGGCAGCCCCTGGATGCGGGCCATGAGCAGCGCGATGTCGTCCTCTCCGTGGTGGGTGTCGAGGGTGTTCAGTACGTGATCGCAGACGTCCTCAAGGGCGGGCGCGGGGTCGTCGAGGGCGCGTACGAAGGCATTCAGGCCCTCGTCGAGGGGATGGTCGCGGGACTCGACGAGACCGTCCGTATAGAGCGCGAGCAGGCCGCCGTCGGGCAGTTCGACCTCGACCTCCTCGAAGGGCTCACCGCCGACTCCAAGCGGCATGCCGGGCGGCACGTCCAGCATCAGCGGTGCCTCGCCGGGCTCGACGAGCACCGGCGGCAGGTGGCCTGCGTTGGCGAACGTGCAGCGGCGCGTGACGGCGTCGTAGACCGCGTAGACGCAGGTGGCGAGGTAGACCTCGGAAAGGTCCGTCTCGCTCGCGGAACGCGTCTGCCGGGCCGCTCGCGTGGCCTGCTGGGTGCCCGAGGGGTCGCCGAGGCCGCGGGCGATCTCGTCGAGGGCGGAGAGGACCTCGGCGGGCTCCAGGTCCAGGAGCGCCAGGGTGCGCACGGCGGTGCGCAGCTCTCCCATGGCGACGGCCGCGCGCAGGCCGCGCCCCATGACGTCGCCGACGACCAGGGCGGTGCGGTGGCCGGGCAGTTCGATGACGTCGAACCAGTCGCCGCCGACCTCGGTGGCCGCGTTGCCGGGGAGATAGCGGCAGGCGATGTCCAGGCCGGACGCCTCGGGGTCGTCGGGCGGCAGCAGGGAGCGCTGGAGGATCAGGGCGCGTTCGTGTTCGCGGCGGTAGAGGCGGGCGTTGTCGATACAGACCGCGGCGCGTGCGGCGAGTTCGACGGCGAGGGCACGGTCGCGCTCCCCGAAGGGCTCGCTTCCCTTCGTGCGGGAGAACTGGGCGAGGCCGACGACCGTGTCGTGGGCGACCATCGGCACGGCGAGCGTCGACTGGATGAGCCCGCCGGTGAGCCTGCTCGCGGACCCGTCGTCGGCCGCGGAGACGATCCGGGGGCGTGCGGCGCGCAGGGCGTCGGCGCAGGGCGAGGTGAAGGGGAAGCGGTGCACGGCGCCGACGTCTATGGGCTGGCCGCCGTCCGGGAACGGCGCGTCCGCGACGGCGCTCGCGAAGGCGACGCGGCGCAGTTCGGCGCTGCCGTCGGCCAGGCCCGGAGGGGTCTCGTCGCCGTCGAGGAGCCCTTGGTAGAGGTCCACGGACGCGAGATCGCAGAAGCCGGGTACGGCGACGTCGAGCAGTTCGCGCGCGGTCGTCTCCAGGTCGAGGGAGTTGCCGATGCGGGCGCCCGCTTCGTTGAGCAGGGCGAGGTTGCGGCGGGCGTGGGCGGCCTCGCGGGCGGCGGCGTGCCGCCGGGTGACGTCGGTGCCGAGTCCCGCGATGCCGATGGGGCGGCCGGAACCGCTGTGCACGCGGTAGAGGTTGATCGACCAGTGGCGGCGTTCGTTGCTGCCGGGGGCGGGGCCGACTATCTGCATGTCCGTGACGGAGTCGCCGGTGTCCAGGACGCGCTTGAGGGCGGCGGCCATGCGGTCGGCCTCGTGCCGGGGCAGATAGTCGTGGACGGTGCGGCCGCGGTGTTCGTCGACGCCGCCCCCGAAGACGGCGGCGAAGCGGCGGTTGGCCCGCTGCACCTTCAGATCCGTGCCGAACAGCAGGAAGCCGAAGGGAGATTGGCCGAAAATGGCCTGCGACGCGGCGAGGTCGGTCTCGATCTGCCGGAGCGCCCGTACGTCGACGACGATGCAGACGGCGGCCCGTTCACCGGCCTCCGTCTCGGTCGGCATCACATAGACCTCGGCGATGCCTTCGGTGCCCTTGAAGGACCCCTCCGCCCCCTCGACCTCCCGGGGCCCCGCCGGGCCCGCGCCGGGCTCATCGGACCGCTCCGGCGCCCGGAACGGAACGGACCCGGTCCACTCCCTGCCGTCCAGGATCTCCGCCATCTTGCGGTGCCCGCTGCTGCGCAGCTCGGGCGCGACGAAGGCCTCGATGGGGTCCCTGCCCACGGCGTCGTCCGCGGACACTCCGAACAGCCGCTCGGCCCGCAGGCTCCACTGGTCGATGAGACCGTCGGGGCCGATCGAGAACGAGGCCACTCTGATGTAGTCATAGATCGAACCGGGTGGACTGCTCTGCCACATCACGTCATCCGCAGCTTCGCCCCTAGCGTCACCCGACGGCCCGTCCTGCTCCGTCGCCTTCGCTGGTATCTCGCTCACGCGAACCGTCCCCTCCAGCTCACCACGTCCGGCACCGGTCACCGGATGCAGCTGCCCGCAGTATCCAGCACTACGGAGCCACGCCACACGGCGTTCACGATCACAGCACGGACTCAACCCTTTTTGGCCCGTGACTGTCTTGTGTCCGTCCTACGCTGCCAGTCTTCTAACCCGGCAGCACCAGCTCGAACCACACCGTCTTCCCCGTCTTCCCCGCAGTGCCCTGTCGTGTCCCCCAGCGCCGCGATGCCCGGGCCACCAGCTGGATACCCCTGCCCCCCTCGTCATCAGGGGCGGCATCGCGCTCCAGGGGCGGGTCGGGCAGCGGATCGGAGACCTCTACGAGGAGGATGCCCGAAGGCCCGGCCGGGCGTACGAGTCGTACACCGATCGGGCCCGAAGCGTGCCGCAGGGAGTTGGTCACCAGCTCGCTCACGAGGAGGACGGTGACGTCGCCGAGGGCTGCGAGGCCCCAGGCGCCGAGCTGCTTGCGGACGACGGCACGCGCCGTGCGCACGGCGCCCGGATCCGCGGGAAAATCCCACTCGGCGCAGTCGCCTTCGGTGTCGATCACGCCGATCACATCCAGACCAGCAGCAGCGGACCCTTGTCCGGTTTCACGGGGTTAATGGGCACATACCCGGTATCCTGCCGGAATTACCGCTTACCAAGGCGCACTGTGGCACGAACGGCGTAGGTGAGGCTCAAGCGCCGGGAGACATGACCTCGCACGCTCCCCCACACGAGGGGCCCGGAGCCCGCGCAGGGCCCGTACACCCGCACAGGGCCCGTACAGAGGGCTAGCGGCACTCGATCGCGGCCGCCACCGCGGGGACGTCCGCGTCGAGCCACTCCACCGACCAGATGTCTTCGGGCGAGAGCCAGCGCAGTTCGTCGTGGTCCTGGAGGGGCTCGGGGACTCCCGAGCGGAGCTTCGCCGTCCACACCCACAGGACGTATCCCGGTTTGAGCGGCCACTGTCCCGGCACTCTCGCGACCGGTTCGGCGTCGACGCCCAGTTCTTCGCGCAGCTCCCGGACCAGGGCTTCCTGCGGACGCTCGCCGGGCTCGACCTTTCCGCCGGGCAGTTCCCAGCGGCCCGCGAGCTCGGGGGGTGCGCTGCGCCGCGCGGCCAGCAGGCGTCCGTCGTCGTACAGGGCGGCGCCCACCACGATCCGTTCCGTCATGCGCCGGAGCCTAGGGGGTCGGCGCGTGCGGTCGGCACGTGCGGTCAGCGCGCGGTGCTGTTCTCGCTCAGCTTCTCGACCCAGTAGAGCTGCTTGTGCCCGTTCTCGTCGAGGCTGTTCGCGATCTTCTCGGCCTCGGCCTTCGTCGCGTACCTGCCCACCCTGTAGCGGTTGCCGTTGTCGTCCTGACGTATCACGAGCCAGGGGAGTACGGCCGTCCCGTCATTCATCGCGTCCCTCCGCTCGCCGCTCCCGGCGCGCGCCACGCCTCGATCAGTAAGGAAACCGCATTCCGCATATGCCCGAGCCTACGCCCGACCTTTACGCAGCGGATACGACTTTGCACAAAGAGGTACGCAATGAGCCAACGCCGAGGGGGCGCACCCTGATGAGTGCGCCCCCTCGGACACCGGCCGGCACCGACCGGACACCGCCGCTGCCGTGTCAGTCCGCGCGCACCACCGGCGCAGCGGGCCCGGGGGGCGCAGAGGGCGCAGAGAGCGCGGCAGGCACGGACGGCACCGGCATCAGCACCGGCACGGACGACGTACGGCACACGTCCTTGCACTCCGCGTCCAGCGAGCAGCACAGGGAGCAGATCGGCCCTGACTGGACCGGGCAGTCGGCGATGTCCGGGAGTTCGTACGCCGTCTCGCAGACGCTGCACGCGTGCGTGGCCGTCACGTCGGGGACCTCGACGTGCGGGCCGTTCACCGGGTTCGGGCGCGCCAGGTAGTACTTGCCCTTCGTCGCCCACGCGATCAACGGGCACAGGACGACGGCGAGTCCGGCCGCGATGAACGTCGAGAAGGCTTCCGCGTACTCCCCGAAGAGGCCGAAGAAGGCCAGGATCGACACCACGGAGGCGATCACCATCGAGCCGAAGCCCGCCGGGTTCACCGCGTACAGGTAGGCCCTCTTGAACTCGATGTACGGCGGGCTCCAGCCCATCCTCTTGTTGATGACCAGGTCGGCGGCGACCGCCACGATCCACGCGATGCCGACGTTCGAGTAGAAGCCGAGCAGCTTGTTGAGGGCCGCGAACATGTTCATCTCCATCAGCGTCAGCGCGATGGCGAGGTTCAGGAAGATGTACCAGACCCGGCCCGGGTGCCTGTGCGTGATGCGGGAGAAGAAGTTCGACCAGGACAGCGAGCCGCTGTAGGCGTTGGTCACGTTGATCTTGATCTGCGAGACGATCACGAAGAGCGCCGCCGCGGGCAGCGCGAAGGAGCCGAGCCAGGGCTTGAGGGCCTCGATCTGCGGGGCGATCGGCTCCAGGGCGTGCGTCTTGCCGACGGCTTCGAGGGCCACGAACGCGAGGAGCGCGCCGCCCAGTTGCTTGGCGGCGCCGATGATCACCCAGCCGGGTCCCGCCGCGAGAACGGCCAGATTCCAGCGCCTTTTGTTCTGTTCCGTCCTGGCCGGCATGAAGCGCAGATAGTCGGCCTGCTCGCCGATCTGGGCGATGAGCGAGAGCGCGACGCCCGTGCCGAGCCCGAAGGCGACCCACGAGAAGCCGCTTCCCGCACCCTCGGTCCCTCCGAAGGACGCGAAGGCCCCCCAGGCGTCCGGCGCTTCGAAGGCGAGCACCACGAAGGGCAGCACCATCCCGATGAGCCAGATCGGCTGCGTCCAGGCCTGCACCTTGGCCAGGGCGCCCATGCCCCGGAAGACGATCGGGATCACGATGAGGGTCGTGACCAGATAGCCGATCTCCACCGGGAGCCCGACGGCCTGGTGCATGGCCTGGGCCATGATCGAGCCTTCGAGCGCGAAGAAGATGAACGTGAAGGAGGCGTAGATCAGCGACGTCAGCGTCGAGCCGAAGTAGCCGAAGCCCGCGCCCCGCGTCACCAGGTCCATGTCGAGGCCGTACTTGGCGCAGGCCCGCGCGATCGGGATGCCGGTGACGAAGATGATCGTCGCGGCGCACAGGATCGAGGCGAGTCCGCTGGTGAAGCCGTACGTGAAGACGATGGACGCGCCGATCGCGAAGTCCGCGAGGTAGGCGATGCCGCCGAGCGCGGTCGACGCCACCATCGTCGGCGACCAGCGCCGGAAGGAGTGCGGCGCGTACCGCAGCGAGTAGTCCTCGCGGCTCTCGTCGGCCGCCATCTTCGCGTAACTGCGCTTGGGCTGCGGGCCTGCGGCGGCGCTGGTGTCGCGGGTGGCCGTATCCGTCATGTGGGTTCCTGTCGTCCGACCGGATTGCGGGTACGGGCGACGAAGTTAGGAGCCGTACATGACAAGTTGCCGCAGGGCGCGATTGCTCCGGCGTTACGGAAGCACGGCCGGCGTTAACTCGCGATCACGGCGGGCGGACGGGCCCGTCCGGATTCCGGGCGTACGCCGGAGCGCCCCGGTCATCTCACCGGCAGGTGGTATGCGATCCGGTACCGGTCGGCGGGCACCACGACGTCGGCCGTCTCGACCGGCTTTCCCGACGCGAAGTACGTGCGCTGCACGACGATCACCACATGTCCGGGGACCCCGCCGAGCGACATGAGCTCCTCCGCAAGCCCCGGCCGCGCGCCGACCTCCTCCGCGACGTTGTCCACGACGACGTCGATGGCCGCCATGCGCTCGACCACTCCGCAGCCGCCGAGCGGCCCCTCCTCGGGGAGCATCACCGGGGTGCGCCCCGTGACGGCGAGAGGCTCCCAGGACGTGGAGAGCATCATCACCTCGCCCGCGTCGCGGTAGACGTACTTCGTGCACATCACGCGGTCACCCGTGCGGATGCCGAGCCGCTCGGCGATCATGCCGTTCGCCTCCGCCTGTTCGCTGCGGGACTCCCAGGTGCCGCGCGCGCCGTCCTCCGCCTGCTCCTGACGGAAGGGCGTGGAGCCTCCGGAGGCCCGGTAGCCCGTGCGTGCCACGCGGCGGGGCACCGGTCGCTCGCGCACATAGGTGCCGGACCCGGAACGCCCTTCGACCAGGCCTTCGGCCATCAGGACTTTGCGCGCCTCCAGGGCGACCGTGTCCGAAACTCCGTACTCCTCGCGGATTCTGGCCTGCGAGGGGAGTCGGGTGTGCGGGGGCAGCGAACCGTCGACGATCTTCTTGCGGAGATCACCCGCGACGCGCAGATACGCCGGCTGCTCACCGAAAGTCACTGGCCACTCCCATCAGGTTGACAGACAGCAACAGCCTGGCAACCGTCGGTTGTTGGCCGCAAGCCAAGGCCAAGGAATCACCCGAAGTGATGATTTCTGCCCGTGCAGGGCTTTACGCAGGAGCTTTCCGCAGCTATGGCGATCACACCCGCGCGGCGGCCCGAGCAGCCCCGGGCGGCGCCGAGTTGCGATGATCAGATACTCGTACCACGGATGTCGAGGAACCGGGAGATCGCCGCCCGCGCGATCTGACTTCCCCAACCACCCCAGTTCACGTCGAAGCAGTGGTCGGCCCACGGGAGTTCGACGTACGTCGCGGGCGCCCCCGCCGCGTCGAGGCGCCGCGCCAGTTCCCGCGCCTGCGCCACCGGCACCGCCCGGTCCGCGCTGCCGTGCAGCAGGAGCGTGGGCGGAACGTCCGTCCGTACGAGCTTCGCGGGCGATCCCAGCAGGTAGCGGGCGGGGACGGCCTTCGCCGAACCGCCCATCAGACGCGGGATCATGGGGTCCCCGCGCAGCGCGGTCCCCGCGATGAGGCGCCCCATGTCGGTCGGCCCGTAGAGGGAGATCACCCCGGCGACCGAACTGTCACGCACCGCACAGGACGCCGGGACCCGGTCATCACCCTCCGTATAGGCGGCCGAGAGCGCGAGATTGCCGCCCGCCGAACTGCCCGCGAGGACAAGGCGGTCGGGATCGATGCCGTACACGCGCGCGTGCCGCCGCACCCAGCCCACGGCGCACTTCACGTCGCCGATCTGGTCGAGCTGGGTCACGCGGGGCGCGAGCCGGTAGTCGATGTCGAAGACCGACCAGCCGCGCGCGTTGAACCAGCGGTTCCACGCGGGGCTCTGACTCCGGTGCCCCTTGTTCCAGCCCCCGCCGTGCACCCAGACCACCGCGGGGTGCCGCACCCCGTCCCGCTTCGGCAGGGTCCAGAGGTCCAGCTTTCCGCGCCGCTCGCCGATCCGGGCATAGCGGCGCGTGCGCTCGCCGTCGGGGGCCTTGGCGTAGTTGATGCCCTTGAAGTAGGAGGCGGGGGCCAGGGGTTGTCCGTGCTCCTTTGCGGTGCGGTACGTGGCGGCGTACGGCATGACGCCGTACACGAGTGCGACGAACGCCGTGAGGACGGCGAGTCCGGCGCACCAGGGGTGGCGCCGCCCCGCGAGCGCGCCGGTCACCAGGCCGATGAGCGCGGGAGGCACGAGCACCAGACCCCAGGAGGTGACCGCCCCCGCGACGAGCACCAGGAGCGAAATGCGGGGCAGCGGGGACGCGACGAGGACGACGAGGGCGGCGTTCAGGAGGGCGACGAAGGCGAGGAGCCCGCGGGAGAGGTACGCGACGCACGAAGTCCCGGGCCGTTTCCTGCCGTTGCGGCTGCCCCTTCGGGGAGAGTCCGATGGCGCGGACCCCGGAGATCGCTGGGCCGCGATGGTCGGCGTCATGACGGTCGTCACGCCGAAGAACTATCACAGAAGCGGACAAAAAGCCCTTAAGGTGAGCGCCCCACGCCCTTCTTGGGACGGCCCACCACGCGTTACACCGCCACGCCCCCCTCGTGGCTCTCGCCCGCACCGCCGGGAGCCGCGTCGCGAGGTGAAGTGGTCGCGAGGCCCAGGGGTTTGCGGGCCGCGGCCTCGCGCTCGCCGCCGATGTGCCGGTCGGCCGGCATGCAGTACTCGCCGAAGCTGTCGGCGTCCTCTGCGGTCGACGCCTTCTTCCACAGCTTGCGGTTCTGCTCGATCGCGCCGACGAGAGCGGTGACATCGGCGTCCGCCTTCGCGGGCCAGTCGTGCGCGCGCAGCAGCCGCGCCTGCTCGGCGAGGCCCTTCTCCACCCGGCCCGCCCACTCCTTGTGGTCCGGCAGATCCTCCTCGAAGCTCTCCCCCGGCCCGGCCCCGTACGCGTCGTAAAGGGCCTTGTCCGCCTTCAGGTAGGCGAGCTGGTGGGCGTCGAGGTTCGTCGCGTCGCGGCGCAGCGAACCCTTCAGGGAGCGCTGCTCCCCGGCGTCGCCGAAGAGACACGTGACGTGCCGGTCTCCCTGGCGCCAGGTGTCCCTGTCGGGCACGAAGTAGTTGATGTCGGTGTCGCCCCAGTCGGTCCAGGTGTCGAGGACGTAGGAGAACTGGAGATCGACGCACTTCTTCTCGGCGAGGGACGTGAGCCCGGAGTCACCCGGGTAGCTCTCGCCGTTCACCCGGAACGAGGCGAAGACCTCCCCGTCGTGCCGCGAGGCGCAGGGCACCTCGTCGACCTCGAAGGCGTACCGCGCCCCTTCGAGATCGCTGCCGGGAACGTTGAAGCACTCCCCCTTGCCCACGGGAAACCCGGCGCTGCTCCGGGAGGCCGCGTCCCTGAAGCCCTCCATGAAGTCACGCGCGCCCCCGGTGGCGACGGCGAGCACGAGGAGCACGACGCCGACGACGGAGAGGATGCTCCCGGCGATCGCGAGGCCCTTGCCGCGCTCCCCCTTCTTCGAGATCTGCGCGAGCGCCACGAGACCGAGGACCAGGCCGACGGCGGGCAGGAAGCAGAGGATGCCGAGCACGAGCGAGGCGATCGCGAACCCGTTGACCGGGGGGCGCGAGTACGGGGAGTACGCACCGGGCCACCGCTGGTACGGCACCTGCCCGGGAGGCCCGTAGGGAGCCTGCCCGTAAGGGGCCTGCTGCCCGTAGGGAGCCTGCCCGTACGGCTGCTGCGGGTGGCCACCGGGTGCGGGCGGCGGGGGTATGTCCACGAGTACCGTGCTCCAGGTCCGTACGGGGCGGTCAATGCGGTCGACGCGGGAAACGCAGTCGATGCGGGAGCTTCGCATCGTATGCGGGGCACGTGC
>NZ_JBNNJZ010000147.1:0-16490 GCF_050270335.1 Streptomyces sp. NPDC059900 | reverse complement strand
GGGTGGAGCAGCTCGGTAGCTCGCTGGGCTCATAACCCAGAGGTCGCAGGTTCAAATCCTGTCCCCGCTACTAAAGTCCGAAGGCCCGGATCCAGCAATGGATCCGGGCCTTCGGCATTTCTGCGTGCGCGGCAGCCACCCGGTCGGCCCACACCGGTCGCCGCCCGCCGCCGCTCCGGGAACCCTGGATGAACGTGGTCATGGATCTGGTCCTGGCCGCGGAATTCGGCGGGAGAGACCGGTGGGGCAGCGAGGAGGCAGCGGTGGCGGGGGCGCGGGCAGGCCGGTGCGCCGGTCCGTGCGCCGAGATCCCGGCAAGGGGCGACCTCTGCCGGGCTCCGGCAACGCTCCCCGCACGGGCTCCGGCGCGGGGCCCGTCGTCAGGCATGAGCGGGCGTTCGTGCGGGCCCTTCCGCTGCTGCTCATCGTCGTCGGGGTGGTCTACGACGTCTCGACACCGGCCGCGTTCACCGCGGCGCCCCTCTTCACGGCTGCCCCGCTGATCGCCGCCCCCTTCTACTCGCTGCTCGGCACCGTCCTCGTCGGCCTCGGCACCTGCGCCACCGTCCTGGTCCTGCACTTCAGGGCGAGCACCACCACCGACGTGGAAGCCGTCACGGAAGTGCTCACGGTCCTGACCGTGGCCGTGCTCGCCGTCCTGATCAACCGCGTCGTGAGCCGCAGCGACGAACAACTCGCCTCCGCCCGCTCCATCGCCGAGGCCGCCCAGCGCGCCGTACTGCCGCAGCCGGACCCCCGGATCGGCGGGCTCGACGTCGCCGCGCGGTACGAGGCCGCGGAGGCGGACGCGTTCATCGGGGGTGATCTGTACGCGGTGCAGGACACCTCGCACGGCGTACGCGTCATCGTCGGCGACGTGCGGGGGAAGGGCATGGGCGCGGTGGCGGCCGTCGCCGTCGTCATCGGGGCGTTCCGGGAGGCCGCCGAGCAGGAGTCCACGCTGGAGGCGGTGGCGCAGCGCCTGGAGCGGGCACTGGCGCGCGAGGGCACGCGGCGCGACGGGCTCGACGACTTCGAGGGGTTCACCACCGCCATCCTCGCGGAGATCCCGCACGGCGGAGGTCCCGTACGCCTGATCAATCGCGGGCATCCGGGGCCGCTCCTCCTGCACGGCGACGGACGGCTGTGCGTCCTGTCCGCGACCGAGCCCGCGCTGCCGCTGGGGATGGGCGAGCTGGGGGCCTGGCCGGACCGTGCGGACGAGTCGGAGTTCCCGCCGGGGGCGATGCTGCTGCTCTACACCGACGGGCTCTCCGAGGCGCGCGACTGGCGGGGCGAGTTCTACGACCCCGCCGCCCGGCTCGGCGGCCGCATCTTCCCCGGCCCCGACGGACCCGACGCGCTGCTGTCCACGCTCGCCGAGGAAGTGCGGCGGCACACCGGCGGCGGGACGACCGACGACATGGCTCTGCTCGCGGTGCGGCGGCCTTCGGCGCCCAGGACCGACGCAAGATAACGCGGGTCGACGCCAAGTGAGGCGGGCCGATGTCACGGGCCGTGACTGAAGGACCTCACTCCGCATAACAACTGACGTACTGTCAAGGAGATGTGAAGCTGCGGTGTGTGAAGAAGTGACGACAACTCGCCCCGTTCCGAACCCTCGTGTCCCATTAAGTACAGGCCAATGACGTTAACGATCAGTCGGAACGGCTTGGAATACGACCCTGCTGTCTATTAACGTTCGATAACGCAGCGCGGTCGTCCCAGCCGTCACTCGAGGCGGCTCCGCGCGCACGCGCCTAATCCCGAAAGGGAGCCGGGGAACCACCAATTGGGGTGAATCGGGCATCTGTGCATCCGTGCCAGGTGTTCGTAGGAGACCTTCCTGCTCCGAACCCGTCAGCTAACCCGGTAGGCGAGAAGGAAGGAAAGGAGTGCGCCCCCGTGGCGTCCAACCGCCCTGCCCCCCAAGGCGCGTACGTACCGAATGACGACGATTTCGGTGGGTATGACGAAAATTCCTGGGAGGAATGGAACCCCACCGAGGAGTCCATCCGTCCCGTCCGCGGCAGGCACCGCGTGCACAAGCGGGGCGGTGGCGGGCTCGCCCGCAGCTCCACGGTTCTCGGCGTGGGCGTCATCGCCGCCGTCGGCGCGGGCGGCATAGCCACCGCGCAGGGCGGCAAGCCCCCGGTCTCCATCGAGATGCCGGACATGTCGGCGGTCACGGACTCGCTGCCGGAGGCCAAGTCGCTTCCGGGCGTCGGGTCTTTGATATCCGGCGACTCCTCCGACTCCGCTGCCGCGGACAACGGCGTGACGGTTGCCGCCGCGCCCCTGAGCTCCGCCGGCCTCAGCAGCGCCGACGCCGAGCAGGGCACCACGGACGCGGGCGAGGCACTGCGGGCGCGCATCATGGAGCAGGCCGAGAACCAGCAGGACCAGGCGGACGACGCGGTCCAGAAGGCGGCCGAAGAAGCCGCCGTCAAGCAGGCCGCCGAACAGGCCGCCGCCAAGCAGTCCGCGGCCGAGAAGAAGATCGCCGCCGAGAAGGCCGCCGCGAAGAAGAAGGCCGAGGCGGAGGCCAAGAAGAAGGCCGAGGCTGAGCGCCTGGCCAAGCTCGCGAAGAGCTACACGCTCCCCGTCGCCTCGTACACCCTCACCGGCACCTTCGGTCAGCCCGGTTCCATGTGGTCCTCCGGCTACCACACCGGCCTGGACTTCGCGGCTCCCACGGGCACGCCCATCAAGGCCATCCACTCCGGCACCATCAAGGAGGCCGGCTGGGCTGGGGCGTACGGCTACCGCACGATCCTCGAACTCGACGACGGCACCGAGCTCTGGTTCTGCCACCAGTCCTCGATGAGCGTCAGCGTCGGCCAGAAGGTCACCACCGGCGAGACCATCGGCCGCGTCGGCGCGACCGGCAATGTCACCGGCGCCCACCTCCACCTGGAGGTCCACCCGGGCGGCGACTCCACCGGGGTCGACCCGGCGGCGTGGCTGCGCGGCAAGGGCCAGTCGCTCTGAGGTAATCCCGGAACCCCGGCGGTCCTGGCGACAACCCCCCGACGCCAGGGCTGCCGGTTCGGCATGCCCGCCAACCGGGTGCCGCGGGCCTGCGCTGCGGAATGCTGTGATCCGTATGGGCGTTGATCCCCGTATGACTTCTCTCCGCAAGCTCGGCTCGTCCGACCTCGACGTCTTCCCGCTCGCACTCGGCGGCAACGTCTTCGGCTGGACGGCCGACGAGGACCGGTCCTTCTCGGTGCTCGACGCCTACACCGCCGCAGGCGGCAACTTCATCGACACCGCCGACGTCTACTCGGCCTGGGTGGACGGCAACAAGGGCGGCGAGTCCGAGACCGTCATCGGCAACTGGCTGGCCGCGCGCGGCAACCGCTCGGACGTCGTGCTCGCCACCAAGGTCGGCGCCCACCCCGATTACAAGGGCCTGTCCGCGAACACCATCAAGGCCGGTGCCGAGGAGTCGCTGCGCCGCCTGCGCACCGACTACATCGACCTCTACTACACGCACTACGACGACCCCAGCGTCCCCGTCGAGGAGATCATCGGCGCGCTCGACGACCTGGTGACGTCCGGCAAGGTGCGCGCCATCGCCGCATCGAACGTCACCCCCGAGCGCCTCCAGGAGTTCCTCGACTTCTCCGACCGCGAGGGCCTCGCGCGCTACACGGCGCTCCAGCCGCACTACAACCTCGTCTCGCGCGACACGTACGAGGGTTCGCTCCAGGAGGTCGCATCGCGCTCGGGCCTTGCGGCCGTCCCGTACTACGCGCTCGCCTCCGGCTTCCTGACCGGAAAGTACCGCCCGGGCACGCAGGTCGACAGCGCGCGGGCCGCGGGCGCGGGCAAGCACCTGGAGACCGAGCGCGGCCGGCGGGTGCTCGCCGCGCTCGACGAGATCGCCGAGGCCCGCGGCGCCGAGCACGCGACCGTGGCCCTTGCGTGGCTCGCGGCGCAGCCGACGGTGGCGGCGCCGATCGCGTCGGCCCGTACGGTCGAGCAGCTGCCCGCGCTGCTCGCGGTGGGTGACCTGGAACTGACGCAGGCCGAGATCACGGCCCTCACCACGGCCTCCGCCTAACCGCGGTAGGGGTTGTACGCGGGGTAGGGCGCGGGGTAGGGCAGCGCGGGCTGGGCGTGCGGATATCCGTACGGGGGCTGGTGCTGGTGCTGGTGCTGCGGGTAGGGCTGCTGGTATCCGTACGGCTGCGGATACCCGTAGGGCTGCTGGTACCCGTACTGCGGCGGCATCGGTACGAGCACCGGTGCCGTCACGCGTGCCGCGTAGGCCAGGGCGGGCCGTGCGGCCTCCCGGCGCTCCCACAGGGCGTTCAGCAACTCCCGCTCCCGTACGACGAAGTCGGCGCCCGCGCGGCCCTTGCGCCCGCGGTGCCGCAGGAGCGCGAGAGACGTCGCGTACGTCTCGTACTGCGCGACCGTGCGCGCCGCGGCCTTGCCCTGGGCGTAGGAGGCGTAGTCGCGGGCCAGGGTGCGGGCGCGCATCGTGCCGAGGGCGTACGGCTCGGGGGCGCTGAGCCAGCCCGCGAGCACGTACGCGGGCAGTTCGGCGCGCACGATGCGCAGGCCGCGCTGCCTGATCCAGATCACCAGCCAGGTGAGCAGGCCGAACGCGGGCAGCATGAAGGCCGCGTACACGGCGAAGAAGCCGTAGTCCCCGAAGCTGGCCGAGCCGTTCCACAGCGCGTGCAGGCCCATCGCCAGGAGGAGTCCGCCGAGCGGGAGCAGGACGCGGCGCCAGTTCTGCCGGTCGGCGCTGAGCGCGGCGATGCCGAAGCCGATGCCGGTGAGCACGGTGAAGAGCGGGTGCGCGAAGGGCGACATCACGACGCGTACGAAGAAGGTCGCCGCCGTCACGGACGCGAGCCCCGTGTCGCCGTTGAGCTGGTCGGTGCCGAAGGCGCTGCCCAGATAGAGGATGTTCTCGGTGAACGCGAAGCCGGTCGCGGTCACTCCGGCGATCACCACGCCGTCGACGATGCCGGTGAACTCGCGTCTGCGGAAGAGGAAGACGAGCAGCACGGCTGCCGCCTTCGCGCTCTCCTCGACGATCGGCGCTATCACCGTGGCGCCGAGGGTGTCGGCGCTGGTGGGGTCGGCGGTGGCGGTGGCTATCCAGCGGGTCGCGAAGCTGTTCGCGACGATCGCTATGAGGGCTGCGGCGCAGGCGCCCCAGGCGAAGGCGAAGAGCAGATTCCGCCAGGGGCCCGGCTGGACCCGTTGCAGCCAGCGGAAGGCGGCCACCAGGAGCGGCACGGGCAGCGTCGCGAGGCCGAGCCCGACCAGGAAGCCTTCGGTGCCGGTCTGCTCCCGGACCAGGGCCAGGATCACCAGGCCGGACAGGGCGAGCAGCGTGACCAGGGCGGCCGCGCGTATCGCCCGGCGCTGCCACCAGCGCGCGTGCCGCAGCCCGGCGGGCCCCTCGGGGGGCATCCCGTCGGGGGGCATCGGGTGCGGGTACGCAGAACGGGTGGCCACGCGTTGACCCTAACGAGGGACGGGGGTGGGCCGCGACGGTGTCTCAGGCCCCGTGGCCGGTATCTCAGTCCGCTGGGCCGGTGGCCGGGTCCTTCTGGCCGGTGGCCTGGGCCCCTTGGCCGGGTGTGCGGCGGAACAGCAGGTCGTTGACCACGTGTCCCTTGTCCAGGCCCTGGCCCTCGAACCGGGTGAGGGGGCGGAAGGAGGGGCGTGGCGCGTACCCGCCGTCGTCCTGCGTGTTCTCGAAGGCGGGGTGCGCGGTGAGCACCTCCAGCATCTGCTCGGCGTACGGCTCCCAGTCGGTCGCGCAGTGCAGCAGGGCGCCGGGCTTGAGACGGGGCGCGACGAGGTCAAGGAACTCGGGCTGGATGATGCGGCGCTTGTGGTGGCGGGCCTTGGGCCAGGGGTCGGGGAAGTAGACACGGAGGCCGTCGAGGGAGGCGGGCGCGAGCATTTCGCGGAGCAGGATGACGGCGTCGCCGTTCGCCACGCGGATGTTGTCGAGGCCGTTGCGCTCGGCGAGGCCGAGGAGGTTTCCCTGGCCCGGCGTGTGTACGTCCACGGCCAGGATGCCGGTGTCCGGGTCGTCGGCGGCCATCTGCGCGGTGGCTTCGCCCATGCCGAAGCCGATCTCCAGTACGACGGGGCGTTCGCCGTGCTCGGTGCGGAACATCTCGGCGAGGTCGAGTACGCCCTTGCCGTCGATGTCCAGGCCCCACTTGGGCCACAGGCGTTGCAGCGCGTCCCCCTGGCTGGTGGTGACGCGGCTCCTGCGGGGCTGGAAGCTGCGGATCCGCCGCTCGAAGTGCGACCCGGCCGGATCGGGCGAGGGCCCGTCGGGGAAACGGGGCTCGGCCTTCGGGCGGGGGGCGTGGGGGCGCTCGGGGGTGGCGTTCGACTCAGACACAGTGGGGGGATATTAATCCCCAACCCCACCCCTTCCCGAAAACTCGCTCGGCGCGAGAGCCTTGTACGTACCGTCATCACCGGCTCCGCCGAGTTCGTCCTCAATCGCCGGACGGGCTGATGGTTCAGCCCGTCCGGCGATTGAGGACACCCCGCCCCTACAGAGTCGCCAGCACCCGCCGGGCCACCGCCCGTCCGATGGGCAGCGAGGCCGTCGCCGCAGGTGAGGGCGCGTTCAGCACGTGCACGGTCCGTGCCCCCTCCCGGATGAGGAAGTCATCGACCAGCGTCCCGTCACGCAAGACGGCCTGCGCCCGCACCCCCGCGGCCACCGGCACAAGATCGTCCGAGGTCACCGCGGGCAGCAGCCTGCGCACCGCCGTGGTGAACGCCGCCCTGGAGAGGGAGCGCCGGACTTCCCCCGCCCCGTACCGCCAGTGGCGCCCGGCCATCCGCCAGGCCCCCGGCCAGCTCACCGTGCCCGCCAGCTCACGCGGTCGCACCACACCCCATCCGTACCCCTCGCGGGCGAGGGCCGGCACGGCGTTGGGTCCCACGTGGACCCCGCCCCCGATGCCGCGCGTCAGATGGACTCCCAGGAAGGGGAAGGCCGGGTCCGGCACGGGATAGACCAGGCCCCGCACGAGCTCGGGACGCTTCAGGTCGAAGTACTCCCCGCGGAAGGGCACGATCCGCATGCCCGGGTCGTCACCGGCCAGCATCGCGACCCGGTCGCAGTGCAGCCCGGCGCAGTTGACCAGGACCTTTCCCCGCACCACCGAGCCGTCGGCCGTACGAACGGCGACCCCGAGCGCCGCCCGCCGGTCGATGCGGACGACCTCCGCGCCGTAACGGACATCGGCCCCCGAGGCGTCCGCGAGCCGCTCCGCCACCGAGCCGTAGTCACATATCCCGGTCGTGCCGACCTGGATCGCGGCGAGCCCGCGCACCTCCGGTTCGTACTCCGTGATCTGGGCGGGGCCCAGTTCCCGCACCGGAATGCCGTTCTCCCGGCCGCGCTGGACGAGTGCGTGCAGGCGGGTCAGCTCGGCGCGCTCGGTGGCGACGATCAGCTTGCCGGTGACCTCGTGCGCGATGCCGTACTCCGCGCAGAACTTGACCATCTCGGCGGCGCCGCGCACCGCATACCGCGCCTTGAGGGAGCCGGGGCGGTAGTAGATCCCGCTGTGGATCACACCGCTGTTGCGTCCCGTCTGGTGCCGGGCGGGGCCCGGCTCCTTCTCCAGGACGGTGACCCGGGTCCCCGGCGCGGCGCGCGTGATGGCATACGCCGTCGACAGACCGACGATCCCGCCGCCGATCACCAGCACATCACAGTCGTACGTCACTGCTCGGACCATCCCGCATCACCTCCCACACCGATAGTGCACTGCGCCACTGACAACGCCTTCAAACCCGGCGAGGGCCGCAGGGTTACAGGGGGCGTAAAAGCTGTTGCCGCTCCGGTGGTGCACGAGCACGAACTACGCGGGAGCCATCAGGAGCGGCCGCGCCCGCTCCCGAAGCTCCACCACCCGTGGCTCGTCGCCGTACGGCTCGAGGCGGTGCAGCAGGTCCTTCACGTACTCCGTCGTACGCGCGGACGAGATGCGTCCCGCGACCTCCAGGGCGCGCGTGCCCTGCTCGCAGGCCGCGTCGAGGTTCCCCGACTCCAGTTCGGCGACCGCCGACACCACGAGCCGCAGGCCGTGCGAGCGCACGAACTCCTCCGTCGGCCGCGAGAGCGCCTGCTCCGTGAAGCGCCGCACCTGGCGGGGCGCCTTCAGGTCGCGATAGCACTCGGCTGCGTCCGCGGCGAAGCGGTCGTAGCCGTAGAAGCCGAGCCACGAGGGGTCGTTGTCGCCGTCCCTGGCACGCTCCAGCCAGCCCTCGGCTGCCCGGAGGGCCGCCCCGGCCGCCTGCGCGTCGTTAGCGCGCGCGTGCGCGCGTGCCTCGACGAGGCGGAAGAAGCTCATCGTGCGGGCCGTGGCCAGGCCGCGGTTGCGCTCCAGGGCGGCCTGCGCGAGGTCGACGCCCTCGTCGCCGAAGCCGCGGTAGGTCGCCTGGAGTGACATGGAAGCAAGGACATACCCCCCTAAGGGCACGTCCGCCGCCGCGCGGGCCAGGCGCAGGGCCTGGATGTAGTAGCGCTGGGCGGCCTCCTGCTGGCCGGTGTCGAAGGCCATCCACCCGGCGAGGCGCGTCAGCTCGGCCGACGCCCCGAAGAGCGAACGGCCCACCTCGTCGGAGTACGAGCCGAGCAGCAGGGGCGCCGCCTCGACCCGCAGGCACTCCGGGACCATCGACGAGCGCCAGTCCCCGCCGCCGTACTTGGAGTCCCAGCGCCGGGCGTCCTCCGCTGCCTCCCGCAGCTTCACCACGTCGCTGTGGCCGACCTTGAGCGGCTGGCCGCCGGTCCCGCTGTCGCTGCCGTCCGCGGGGTGGACCATCTCGCGCGGCTCGTCCGGAGCGACGTCGCGGGCGACCGAGCTGTCGGCCGGGGTTATCAGCCAGCGCGAGGCCGGAGTCGCGTACGCGCTCACCGCGAAGGAGCCGGCCAGGGACTGCCAGATGCCGCCGCTGCCCGCGCGCCTGCCCGCCAGATCGAGGCGGTAGAGCTCCGTCGCCGACTTGACCGCGGCGCCCACGTCACGCGGGAACGCCAGGCCCACCTCGGGCGCCGGATCGGCGTCGGCGAGCCCGATCTCGTGCAGCGGGACGGGGCGGCCGAGCTTCTGCCCGATGGCCGCGGCGATGAGGTGCGGGGCGGCGCCCTGCGGCACCATGCCCTTGGACACCCACCGGGCCACCGACGTCTTGTCGTACCGAAGCGTCAACCCGCGCTGTGCGCCGAGGTCGTTGACCCTGCGCGCGAGGCCCGCATTGCTGATTCCCGCGAGGGCGAGAACGGTGCCGAGCTTTTCGTTCGGCCCGCGTTGCTCCCTGGACATGGCCACCCCTCGACACAGACGGCTGCCGTGCAGTGGCTTGACCGCGCGGCATTCGTGCTGCGTTCCCCCAGGGACAGCGACGTCCGCGACAACGACCGCCGTGGCCCGGAACCCCGGCCGCAAGAGCATTTGGCCGAGCCCCCAGGTATATGCCTCCGCGAAAACATCAGCACACACAGCGTAGTTCGCCGAATCCCAAGCGTTAAGAGGCGCAGTTCCGTATGGCGAGATTGTTGCCGGTAGGGAAGTACGGGAGTGCCGGGGTGTGCTCCCGGTGTGTGGCCGTGCGCCCGCATGTGCGCTCTTCACCGGCCATAAGGGGAGCGCTTCCATGGTTGGTGCGTGGGTCGGCCCGCTGCGCTGGAGTCAGTGGGCTGGGGGACGCCGCCGCCTCCATCCCCGCGGGCGGCGGACCGGTCCGGGGGGCGGGCAACGCCTCCCGGACTGTGTGCTGCCGGTTGCGGTTCCGTCACACGAGCGCCACCGGCTGATTTGGCCGAAAATCGCCTCCCCGGAGGCAGGGGCAAAACGCCCCCGTGCAAGGAGAGGGGCGTGGTCGCGCCCTTCAAGTACCGCTCCCCGGCGGCAGATTAAGGGGAGCGTGAGCACCTCCGCAGCCACTCCCGCACGCCTCCTTCGTGGCAGCATGGGACCCCAGTTCTTCGGTGCACTGGTTGTCCACAGCCTGTGGAGGCAACATGCGGTGGTTGGTGGGGTGGAGCAGCACTGCCGCGAAGCCTTCGGTGGTCGGCTCGGCCGGGGCCACCGGTGAGAACGGCGAGACGGTACACCCCGTGGGCTCCCAACTCCTCTGGGGAGACCCGGATCCGCTCTGGGCGGTCGGCGACTGGCGCGCCGACGAGGTGCGCACGGTGAAGGCCGACGAGCAGACGCGCATCGCGGTCCTCGGCACCTGCGGCGCGAGCGACGAGGAGCTGCGGGTCGGTCTGTTCGCGGCACGCGGGGGCGCGTTGCGGCATCTGACGGCGTGGTCCGGCAGCTACACCGCGGTCGTCCAGGTCGGGCGCCGCGTCATGATCGCCGGTGACCTCGCGGGCGCGCGCCCGGTCTTCTACACCCCCTGGGCCGACGGCACGGCCTTCGCGACGGCCGCGCTGCCCCTCGCCGACCTCATCGAGGCCCACCTGGACATCGGCCACCTCGCGGCGCTGCTCGCCGCGCCCGACGTGCCCGAGGCGCTGCACGACTCGACGCCCTACGAGGGCGTGCGACGCGTACCACCGGGGCACGCGCTGATCCTGCGCGCCGGAGCACGCGAGATCGCGGGGTACGAACATGTGGCGTCCCTCGCGGTCGCCGCGCCCGCCGCCGACGCGTCCACCGCGGTGGACGGCGTCCGGGACGCCCTCGTGGAGGCGGTACGCGCCCGGCTCGGCGCCCCGCGCCATGTCCCCGGAGCGGCCGAGGTCGACCCCGGCCCCGTGCCCGGCATGGGGCCCGCCGAGCGGCGCGCGGCACGCGGGATGCCGGTGCCCGGCATCGGCGCCGACCTCTCCGGAGGGCCCGCGTCCGGAACCCTCGCGCTGCTCGCCGCGGGCCTTCCGGGGATGCCCGGTACGGTCCTCGGCCACGGCACGGGCGCGGGGGAGCGGCTCCTTGCCGTCACCTTCAACGACCTCGCGATCAACGGCCGCGAGGCCGAGCTGGAGCGGGCGGGCGCCATCGCCGCCAATCCCCGCCTGCACCACGTAGTGGTCGCCGCGGGCGAAGAGGCCCTGCCGTACGCGGACCTGGAGGGCCCGCTGACGGACGAGCCGAGCGCCGCACTCGTCACGGCCCAGCGCCACCGCGCGCGGCTCGCGTCGGGCAGCGCGGACCACTTCACGGGGTACGGCGCGCGGCAGGTCCTCGACGCGCATCCGGCCCGCCTCGCCGACCTCCTGATGGACCGCAGGCGGCGCCATCTGGTGCGCCCCGTAGCGGCGTTGGCGAAGGCGGACGGGTCTCCCGGCTCCGTCATGGTCCCCGCGCGCGTGTACGGCGCCGCGCGCAAGCTCTCCCGGATGTCCTACCGCGCGGGCGTCGATTCGCTCGCCGACCGCCTTCTCCAGCGCCGCTTCGACGAGCCCGGCGGGGCGGTGGGGGCGTCGATGGCCGCCCTCGCGTGGGCCAGGCCGGGGCCCGCGGCCCGCTGGCTGACGGGCGAGGCCCTGGCAGAAGTATCGGTTCGCCTCCAGGACACGACCGGGCGGCCCGGCGCGGGCCCCGGCCAGCGCCCCGGAGAGTTCCGCGCCCGCGCGGCGCTCGCCCGGCACGCGGCGGACCTGCGCGTCCTGGAACAGGCGGCCGAGGTCCGGTTCCAGCGCCTGCACGCGCCGTTCCTGGACAACCAGGTGGTGCGCGCCTGTCGTGCGCTCCCCGTCGCCCTGCGCGTCCAGCCCGGAGCCCGCGCGGCGATCCTGCGTACGGTCCTTGAGGGCGCCGGAGTGGCCGAACTGCCGCCCGGCTGGGGCGCTCCGTCGCACGCGTCCTCCGCAGCCGCGGCGCGCACGGGCCTGCGGGTGTCCCTCGACGATCTGCTGTCCCTCTTCGACACGCCCCTGCTCGCGCAGGCGGGCCTGGTGGAGGCCCGCGTGGTCCGCAAGGCGCTGCGCGCGGCAGCGGAGGGCGAGCCGCTGCCCCTGGACGGCCTTGCGGACCTGGTCTCCACGGAGCTGTGGCTGCGCCGCCTGCTGTCCCGCAGGGGCACCTGCTGGACCGGCACCCCTGCCCGGCAGCGGGCCGTCCCTACGGGGAGCGTCGTGCCGGAGCGGGGGGCGTTGGGGGCGGGGCGGTAGCCGGCGGAGCCGGTGATTTCAGCCTGTCCGGCGTTCGAGGACGAACTCGGCGGAGCCGGTGACCGACCGAGCCGGAAGCCCGGCGGAGCCGGAAGATCCGGTAAGGGGCGGGCCCGGGGAGAGGAAACCCCCGCGCCCCGGCCCGCACCACCGGCGAGAATGACCCCGTGCGGTACAGAATCCTGGGCGCCACCGAGGCGTACGACGAACAAGGGGCGCCCCTGCCCGTAGGCGGCCGGCGGCTGCGCGCGCTCCTGGCCGTCCTCGCGCTCCGGGCCGACCGCACGGTCCCCGCGGACACCCTCATCGACGAGGTATGGGCGCGGGACGAGCCGCCCGCCGACGCCCCCGCCGCGCTCCAGGCCCTCATCGGCCGCCTGCGCCGCGCCCTGGGCAAGGACGCCATCGCGTCGGAGTCCGGCGGCTACCGCCTCGCCGCCGCCCCCGAAGACGTCGACCTGCACCGCTTCGAACGCCTCGTACGCGAGGGAAAGGCGGCCCTGCACCGCGACGACCCGGCGTCAGCCGCCCGCACCCTGCGCGAAGCGCACAGCCTGTGGCGCGGCCCCGCCCTCGCCGACCTGCCCGACCGCAGCGCGGCCACCCGCCCCGAAGCGCTCCTCGCCGAGGCCACCCGCGCGCGCGTCGAGGCGGACCTGCTCCTTGGCCACGCCTCCGACGTCGTACCGGAGCTGAGGGAACTCACCGCAGCCCAGCCGTACGACGAGACGCTGCACGCCCTCCTGATCCGCGCCCTGCGTGCCGCGGGCCGGGGGGCCGACGCCCTCGCCGCGTACGAGAACGCGCGCCGCGTCCTCGCCGATGCCCTCGGCGCCGATCCCGGTCCGGAACTCCGGGCTCTGCATGCGGAGTTGCTGGATCCGGATGCGGGCGGGACGGGGTCGGCGGGCGCGGTGGGCTCGGCGGTTACGGCGGCCCCTGCGCTCACGGCTGATGGATCCGGACGGCCGGGACGGTCTGGGCGGCCTGGGCAGTCTGGGCGCCCTGAGAGCCTTGAGCGCCCGGAACATCCGGCGCGCCCGGAGCGTTCGGGCAACCTCCGCCCCCGGCTGACCTCTTTCGTCGGCCGGGAACCCGAACTCGCCGCCATCCGTTCAGATCTACGACGAGCCCGCCTGGTCACCCTCACCGGCCCCGGCGGCTCCGGCAAGACCCGCCTCGCCGAGGAAGCCGCCGCCGGGCATCCGCAGGCATGGCTGGCCGAGCTCGCCCCGCTCGACCATCCCGAGGCGGTCGCGGGCGCTGTCGTCAGCGCGCTCGGTCTGCGCGAGACCGTGCTCCTGACCAGCGAGTTGACGATTCCGCAGAGCGACCCGGTCGCCCTGCTCGTCGAGTACTGCGCCCCGCGCAGCCTGCTCCTGCTCCTTGACAACTGCGAACATGTCATCGGCGCCGCAGCCGAACTCGCCCAGACCCTCCTCACGCACTGCCCGGACCTCACGGTCGTCGCCACCAGCCGTGAACCCCTGGGCGTACCGGGCGAGTTCGTCCGCCCCGTCGAGCCGCTGCCGCCCGACCCGGCGTACCGCCTGTTCACCGAGCGCGCCGTCGCCGTGCGCCCGGACTTCGACCCGCGGGAGGACGCCGGGGCCGTTACCGAGATCTGCCGCCGTCTCGACGGCCTTCCGCTGGCCATCGAGCTGGCCGCCGCCCGCCTGCGGCTGCTCACCCCCCGGCAGATCGCCGACCGCCTCGACGACCGCTTCCGCCTCCTCACCAGCGGCAGCCGCACGGTCCTGCCCCGCCAGCAGACCCTGCGGGCCGTCGTCGACTGGTCCTGGGACCTGCTCGACGAGCCCGAGCGGACGGTCCTGCGCGAGGCGTCCGTCTTCGCGGGCGGCTGGGACCTCCCGGCGGCCGAAGCGGTCTGCACCGGGCCCGCCGCCGACCTGATCGGCGCCCTCGTGGACAAGTCGCTGCTCATCGCCGAGCCCACGGCCAGGGGCGACATGCGCTACCGCATGCTGGAGACCATCCACGAATACGCGTCCGAGCGAGCCGCCGAGACGCCCGGGCTGCGCACCGCCGCGGCCCGCCGCCACACCGCGTACGTCCGCGCGCTGGTCGAAAAGGCCGAGCCCCTGCTCCGCTCGGCGGACCAACTCCCCTGGATCCAGCGCCTGGAGACCGACCTGGACAACATCCGCGCGGCCCTGCACCGCACGATCGAGTCCCGCCAGGAGGAAGACGCCCTGGCCCTGGCCCTGGGCATCGCCTGGTTCTGGTGGCTGCGGAACTACCGCGGGGAGAGCATGGAGTGGATCGACCGCGTCCTGCGCCTCGCACCGCCGATGCCCCCGCCCCCGCCGATGCCCGCGCCCATGCCGCCGACGCAGGCTCCGACGTCTCCGGACGGCGTCCCCGAGGGCCCCGAGGGCACGGACGACCCGCTCTACTGGTCCTGGATGAGCCTGCGGATGCTGCGCCTCTTCGTGGCGATGGAGTCCGGGTCGACGGACGAGCTGGCCGGTGACGAGAACCGCGCGTACGTGGCGCGGGTGCGGGACGTCTTCGCACAGCCGGTGCCCGCGGCCGCCCGCTTCCCCGGCCTCATCTGGCCGTTCGTCGCCGCCTTCCTCGACGACGCGGACGCGGCAAGGCCCGCCATGGACCAGGTGGTCGCCAACTGCCGCAGGTTCGGCGGCGACTGGGAGGTCGGAGTCAGCCTGATGTTCCGTACGCATCTGGCCGTCGACGCTCCCGGCAATCTCTCCGGGGTCGACGCCGACCTCGCCGAGCTGCGCGTGCTGAGCAGGCGCGCGGGCGACCGCTGGATGCGCGCCCAGGTGTCCAGCGCGGCGGGCGAGGCCGCCATGGCCCGCGGCCTGCACGAGGAGGCGCGCGCCGAGTACGACGAAGCGCTGCGGCTCGCGTACGAAGTGGGGGCGTATGCGGAGACGCCCTTCCTCATCGTCCGGCTCGCCGAGATCGCGTTCCGCGAGGGCGACCGCGACCTGGCGGTGAAGGCGCTGCGGGAGGCAGGGGCCGAGGCCGATCGGTACGGCGTGGGGGACGCGCGGGCGTTCATGCGGATGCTTCAGTCGATGGTGGCCCTTGACGCCGGCGACATCGCCGACGCGCGCGCCCTCTTCGAGAACTCCCGCGCGGACGCCGACCGCGGCACCCCGCCGCCGCAGTTCATCGCGGGCCTGCGGAACCTGGAAGCCCAGATCGTCGCCGCCGAGTCAGGACCGGAGCAGGCGCTGCCGCTGCTCGCGCACGCCCTGCGCGAAGCCCTGCGCGACCGGTGCGCCGAGCTGGTCGTCGCGTCCCTGGTGGACGGCGGAGCCACCCTGGTGAGCCGGCTCGGCGATCACCCGCGCGCTGCCCGTCTGCTCGCTTGCGGCACCCGGCTGCGGGACGGCAATCCGCGCCCGATGCCGGAGCGGTCCGACGCCGAACGGGTCGAGCGGACGGCGCTCACCGCCCTCGGCGCGGACCGGTACGAGGCCGAGCGCACGGCGGGCACCGAACTCACCGCCACCGAAGCCCTCACACAACTGAGCTGAGCCGAACAGCGGCTCACGCCCGCCACAACCGGCCCGACCCACGTCCGCCTGAACCGCCCCGGTCTACGAACAGCGGAAACGTGACTGCGCCCAGTCCGCGAGTGCGGCCGTGTCGAACGGGGAGTGCGGCTCGACGACCAGGCGGATCGTCTTGCGGCCGGTCAGGTTCACCTGCACGGGCACCGCCGGGTCGCCGCCCTTGACCAGCGGTGACTGCCACAGCCGTACGCCGTCCCCGAAGACCGAGAACCGCACCTTGCCGAGGCCCATCGTCATGTCGTCGACGCCCACGACCGCGTCGTACGACGAGCAGGCGCGGTTCAGGTCGATGGTGACGGAGGACTGGCCGTGGACGGTCACGCCGTGGCCGTACTGCCGGTCGGCGATGGACAGGCCGCCCCGCTGCCAGACCCAGCTGCTCTCGGCGAGCCGCATCTCGGGCTTGGTGCCGTCACCGACGATGCCGTACTGCAGCTCGCTCCACTGGTAGACCGCCGGAGCGGGCGGCGGAGGCGGCGGCTTCGGCTTCGGCTCGGACGGCGTGGGGGTCGGCTTCGGCTCCGGCTCCGGGGCCGGCGGCTTCGGCTTCGGCGTGGGAGTCGGCTTCGGCTTCGGCTTTTCCCCGGGAGCGGGCTTCGACGGCGGCTTCGGCTTCTTCTCGGCGACCGGCTGCTCGGGCTTCGGCTTGGGCTTCGGCTCCGGGGGCGGCGGCTTGCTCGGCGCGACGGGCTCGACGGCCGGGGGCTTCTCGGCGTTCGGCAGGTCCTTGGGCTTGTCCCCGCCCGCCGTGAGCGCGAGAGCCACCGCGGCCGCCGCCGCGG
>NZ_JBNNJZ010000146.1:0-16563 GCF_050270335.1 Streptomyces sp. NPDC059900 | reverse complement strand
CAGCGATGGGACACTGGACGCCGGACCGCAAGGAGTGCGACGGTGCACGCCAGTGGCCCGAACGCTCCCGTACGCCCTCGGTCCGGGAACTGACATCCTGACTTCCGGCATCCCTTTGGGTAGCCCATGGCAGGGAGCAGCGGGGGCTGCCTCATGGGCAGAGCGGGGGGAACCACGCGCGGGGGCAAATTGGCACGTACGGGGGGAATAGGGGGAGTAATGCCTCGTTGGAAGGCGCTACCGGATGAGCTCGACCCGCAGGTCAGGGAGTTCGCCAGTCAGCTGCGCAGGCTCGTCGACCGGAGTGGCCTGAGCATCGCCGCGGTGTCCGACCGCACCGGGTACAGCAAGACGTCGTGGGAGCGTTACCTGAACGGGCGGCTGCTCGCCCCGAAGGGTGCGATCGTCGCGCTCGCCGAGGTGACGGGCACCAACCCCGTGCACCTGATCACCATGTGGGAGCTCGCCGAGCGCGCGTGGAGCCGCTCCGAGATGCGGCACGACATGACCATGCAGGCGATCCGGATCTCCCAGGCGCGGGCCGCGCTCGGCGAACTGGGGTCCAACCCGCCCGCCAAGCAGGGCAAGGGGAACGGCGGCACGGCACGCAACGGCGCACCGGGTGCAGGCGCGGGCGCCGGTGCCGGCGTCGGTGCCGCCGACCGTCCCGGCCGGGGCGGCGGCAGCGCCACCGGCGTCGCGGGACCCGCGGGCGCCGCGCCCTCGGCCCCGCCGCAGACACCGTCGTACGGACCCGCGGGCGCGGGCGGCGGCGACCTCGGTGTCGTCACGCCGTCTCCCGGTGCGCAGGGGCCGGGCCGCAGCGGGGACTCCCCCGACCGGCAGCGGCGGCGCAGGAAGCTGACGATGTTCCTCGCAGGGGTCGTCGGCGCGCTCGTCGTCATAGCCGCCGCCGTCTTCCTGACGGACTTCGGCAAGGACGACAAGGGCGACGAGAGCGCCAAGCCGTCGGCGTCGCCGAGCACCAGCGACAAGGAACTGCCCGCGGGCGTCGAGTGCAGCGGCAAGAGCTGCACCGGCAAGGACCCGGAGACCATGGGCTGCGGCGGCGAGCTGGCCGGCACGACGACGCGCGCGACGGTGGGCAAGGCCCTGGTCGAGGTCCGCTACAGCAAGACGTGCGGGGCGGCCTGGGCGCGCATCACGCAGGCGGCGCCTGGCGACAAGGTCACGATCACCGGCGAGGGCGCGGCCGAGCAGAGCGGCACCGTGAACGCGGACTTCGACGCGTACACCCCGATGGTGGCCGTCAAGGACGGTGCTTCGGCAAAGGCGTGCGCCACGCTCAAGGCGGGCCAGACGGGCTGCACGAAGTAGGTGCCCGGACCGGGCTGAAGAGGGGTGGCCCCGCCGGCGGGAGGTGGCGGCCACCACAGGGGGGGGAGCGTGGTGGCCGCCCGGGGGTGTGACCACTCCCGTGGGGGTACTGCTCCGTGTGCCCGCACTTCCCGAAGCCATGCCTGTCTGATTCGAAGATTTTTTACGGGGCCCGGACAGGGCCTCCGGAGGGCCGCCGGGCAGTGCGAACGGATCTCTGTGGGGTGGGCCACACCCTCCCGGGGTCCTGGGTTCGGCGGGGCGCGATAGCCTGACGGCGGATCTCTCTTGATGCCAAGAGATCGATCATCGAGAGGCGATCGACGAGGGCGTCGGCAGGGGATCCAGCACAAGGGGCAGGGACCCCCACCGCCAGCTTTCTTACGGAGATCGCCATGACCCGCACTCCCGTGAACGTCACCGTCACCGGCGCGGCCGGCCAGATCGGCTACGCGCTGCTCTTCCGCATCGCCTCCGGCCACCTGCTCGGCGCGGACGTGCCGGTCAACCTCCGCCTCCTGGAGATCACGCCGGCCCTGAAGGCCGCCGAGGGCACCGCCATGGAGCTCGACGACTGCGCCTTCCCGCTGCTGAACTCGATCGAGATCAGCGACGACCCGAACGTCGCCTTCTCCGGCGCCAACGTCGCCCTCCTCGTCGGCGCCCGCCCCCGCACCAAGGGCATGGAGCGCGGCGACCTGCTCTCCGCCAACGGCGGCATCTTCAAGCCGCAGGGCAAGGCCATCAACGACAACGCCGCGGACGACATCAAGGTCCTCGTCGTGGGCAACCCGGCCAACACCAACGCGCTCATCGCGCAGGCCGCCGCCCCGGACGTACCGGCCGAGCGCTTCACCGCGATGACCCGCCTGGACCACAACCGCGCGCTGTCGCAGCTGTCGAAGAAGACCGGCGCCCCGGTCTCCGACATCAAGCGCCTGACCATCTGGGGCAACCACTCGGCCACCCAGTACCCCGACATCTTCCACGCGGAGATCGCCGGCAAGAACGCCGCGGACGTCGTGAGCGACCAGGCCTGGCTCGCCGACGACTTCATCCCGACCGTCGCCAAGCGCGGCGCCGCGATCATCGAGGCCCGTGGCGCGTCCTCGGCCGCCTCCGCCGCCAACGCCGCCATCGACCACGTCCACACGTGGGTGAACGGCACGGCCGCCGGTGACTGGACCTCCATGGGTATCCCGTCGGACGGTTCGTACGGCGTTCCGGAGGGCCTCATTTCCTCCTTCCCCGTCACCACCAAGGACGGCAAGTACGAGATCGTCCAGGGCCTGGACATCAACGAGTTCTCGCGCACGCGCATCGACGCGTCCGTCAAGGAGCTCACCGAGGAGCGCGAGGCGGTCCGCGGCCTCGGCCTCATCTAGTACGGCCTCACGTACGGCTCGGTTCGTACGGCAGTTCGTCCGCATCGCCCCCGGCAGCCACTCGAACGGCAGCCGGGGGCGACGTGCGTCCGGCCCCGGCCCCGTACCAGGCGGTGACGAGCGCCGCCGCGGCCACCACCGCGAGCCCCACGATCCGCAGCGCCGCCGCCATCCCGGAGGCGAACTCCTGGTGCGCGGCGAGGACCGTCCCCGTGACGGCCACCCCGAGCGCGGCGCCGATCTCGCGGGCCGACGTCCCGAGCCCCGAGCCGAGCCCCGCCTGGTGCGGCGGCAGCGACGTGACGACGCCGAGGGCGAGCGCGGGCATGGACAGGCCCGTGCCCGCCGAGATGACGAGCAGCCAGCAGGTGTACGCGGCGTAGGGCGTGCCCGCGCCCGCCGTGGACGCGCCGAGCAGGCCGAGCCCGATCAGGAGCAGCCCGCCGCCCACCAGCGGCCGCGGCGACCCGGACCAGCGCGCGGCGAGTTTGGGGACCAGGATCATGCCGGCGGTGAGCGGGATGATCGCGAGGCCCGCGCGGGCGGCGCCGTACCCCTTCACGTACTGCAAGTACTGCGAGTTGACGAAGAAGAGCGAGAAGAGGCCGAAGAAGGACGCGGCCGTGCCCAGGGACGCCGCCCGCAGCCGCCGGGACCGGAAGACCCGCGGGTCGAGGAGCGGCGCCCGCGAGCGCAGCGCGTGTGCCGTGAACGCCCCGAGGAGCGCGGCGCCGAGCGCGAACGCGACGAGGATGCGCGCCGACGTCCAGCCGTACATCGGGCTCTCGATGATGCCGAAGAGCACCGCGAACAGACCGCCGGTGAGCAGGGCCGCGCCGAGCGGATCGACGGCGGCCCCGGCCGACGTCTCCGTCAGGGGAGTCGTGCGCGCCACCGCGAGGGCGAGGAGCGCGGCGAGCGGCACCATCAGCCAGAACAGCGCGCGCCACGGCAGGTACTGGCCGATCATGCCGCCGAAGGCGTTGCCCGCGAAGCCGCCGAGCCCGGCGGCGAGCGCCCAGGACGCGATCGCCCGCGGCCGCTGCCCGGGCGACGCGGTGCGCACCAGGATCGACATGGTCGCGGGCATGATCAGCGCGGCGCCCGCGCCGGAGACACCGCGTCCGGCGATCAGCTGGGCGGGACCGGTGGCGAGCGAGCTGACGGCGGCGCCCGCGGCGAACAGGCCGAGCCCGCAGAGCAGCGCGCCCTTGCGTCCGTAGCGGTCGCCGAGGGCGCCCGCGGGGATGAGCAGCCCCGCGAAGACGATGACGTACGCGTCGACCGTCCACAGCAGCTCGGCCGGTGAAGGGTGCACGGAGGACGAACTCAGCTGCGGGATGAGGAGGTTGATGGCGGCGACCATGCTCTGCGCGACGAGCACGCAGGCGCAGAGGGTCAGTTCCGCCGAGCGCTTGAGCCGGTTTCGGGGTGGTTCCAGGGCAGGCGAGGGCAAGGCTCCTCCTAGGAGCTCGTGGCGTGGTGTGGGATGCCCCGTCGGGCCCTGTCACCGTAGGCTCGGCGCTCACATGATCTCCAGTGCAACCTTTGCAAGGGATATATGCACGTGACGCAATCCGGGACGCAATCCGTGGCGCCGTCCGATCCGGGCCGGGGCCTGGACCTCAACCTCCTGCTCGCCCTCGACGTGCTCCTCGACGAGGAGAGCGTGTCCGGGGCCGCCCGCCGCCTGCACCTTTCCGAACCCGCGATGAGCCGCACCCTGGGCCGCATCCGCAAGGCCCTGGGCGACCCCGTCCTCGTACGGGCCGGGCGGCAGATGGTGCCGACCCCGCACGCGCTCGCCGTCCGCGCCGAGGTGAGCGCCGTGGTGGAGCGGGCGCGGGCCCTGTTCGCCGGGCCCGGCGCCAGTGACCTGCGTACCGCGTCCCGAACCCTCACCGTGCTCGGGCACGACGCGATCGCCGCCGCCTACGGCCCCGCGCTGTTCGCCCGCGCCGCCGCCGAGGCGCCCGGCGTCCGCATCCGCTTCCTCGGCGAAAGCCACGTGGACGCGCCCCTGCTGCGCGACGGCACGGCCGACCTGGAGCTCGGCGTGATCGACACCGTCGCGCCCGAGGTGCGGGTGGAGCGGCTGCGCGACGACCGGATGCTGGGCGTCGTGCGCCCCGGGCATCCGCTGCTGCGGGGCACGCTGACCCCCGAACGGTTCGCCGCCGCCGACCACATCACCGTCTCCCGCAAGGGCAGGCTGCAAGGGCCGCTGGACACCGTCCTGGCCGAACAGGGGCTCACCCGGCGGGTGGTGGGCAGCATGGGGTCGTACCCCTCGTCGTTCTTCCTGCTGCTGCGCACCGATCTGGTGGGCCTCGCCGTCACCTGGGCGCGCCCCCTGACGGACACCCTCGGTCTGGTCACCTTCGAGATCCCGCTCGAACTGCCGGTGCTTCCGCTGGGCATCGCCTGGCACCCGCGGCACGACGCGGACCCGGCGCACGCCTGGCTGCGCGGGTGTGTGCGGGACCTCCTCGGCGAGTCCGGTGCCCCCGACTCGTCCGAGGGCTGAGCATTCACTTATTCGAGGGGCATAATCACCTTTCTGTGGCCCCCGCACACACTCTCCGTTACTCTCCAATTCCTCTTTATCCAGACGGAGTTGGCCATGGCAGGTAACACCGAGGCCACCAGACTGCTGTGCGCCGGCGTCCACCTGGACGCGGTGTTCCGCAGAAGAGTCGTCTCAGAGCTCGTCGGGCACGCAGAGCGTCCCGTGGCGCCCCCGCTCGGCGCCGACGTGCTTCCGGTGCTCGCGCACGCGCTGCGCGCCCGGCGCGAGGAACTGTTCACCGCGCTGCTCCTGGCGGCCGTGTGGATCGGGTTCCTCGCCACCGACGCGGTGATGACCTGGGACGCCCTCGAAGACGCCAGGGACGGTGAGTCGGGTGTCTCCGGCGCCGGCCTCGCGCTGCTCGCCTTCGACCCGGACGACCTCGTCGACTCCGGCCCCGGCGGCACGTTCGGCGCCTTCGTGCCGGGCGGCTGGGCGATCGCGTACGCCGTGGTGGTCCTGCTGCTGTGGTTCGCGCGGATCGTCTCGGGCCGGGGCACGGACGGCGGAATCCTGCGGCAGGTGCAGCTGCCCGCACCGCTGGCCTGGCTGCGGCGCAGGATCGGCTGGCTGGTGACGGCGTTCGTGTGGTGGTGCGCCGCGTCGTACGGCTACTCCGCGATCGCCGTGATCAAGGACACCCCGTACCCCGTGATCTTCCCGCTGCTGATCGCGGCCGTGGTGTGGCGCCACCAGTTCCTGCGCAAGCGGACCCTGCGCACGCAACTCGCGCGCCAGGCCTTCGCCGAGACGCCGCAGCCCGGCATCCCGCGGCGGTTCTCCCGCATCGTCGACTGCATCCACCGCGAGCAGAACGCCCCGGTCACCCTCTACGACGCGAACCGCCCCTTCGTGGGCGCGGGCAAGCCCCGCAAACCCTGGTCGGTCGTGCTCGAACTGCAGCGCACCGACCCGGAGCGGGACGGCGGTGTGCCGCCCCAGCGCACGTACGAACCGCTCGCCGCGCGCGAGGTCATCAAGATGATCGAGCCGCGCCTGAAGGACCTGCGCCGGTCCGCCGCCGCCACCAGCGTGGACCGCCTGCGGGACCTGGAGATAGAGGAGTTCGTCTATCTCCCCGCGGGCGCCGGACGCGACGAGCAGCTCTACACCGGACACGGGTACGAGACCGCCGGGCCCTACGACGCCGGGCAGGTCGCCCGGCATCTCGAACGGGCGGCGGGCGAGGGCGGCGAGGCGCGGCGGCACTTCCTGCGGATCCGGGTCGGCGCGTGGAACGAACAGGTCGTCGTCTCGCTCCTGGTCAGGGTGCACACGCAGGGCGGCATGCTGGTCCTGGAAGTGGTGCCGCACGTGCTCGGGCCGATCGTGCCCGGCTTCCGCGCCGTCGACACGATCGTGTCCGGTGAGCCGGAGGGCCCGGTGCGCGACGCCCTGCGGGCCTGCGTCGACGGACCCGCGGTGGGTGTGGCGGTCGGTATCGCGGCCCTGCGCGCACTGCCCTCGCTCATCCCTTCGTTCCGCCTCTGGCTGGCCCAGCCCGAAGCCACGACCGAGCCGGCGGCGGCCCCCGCGCGCGCCCTGCGGTCCCTGTGCGCGCGGCTCGGGATCGGCGGCCCCGCGCAGCCGCCGCCGGACGCACCGCTGGTCAGCCTGCGGGAACTGGCGAGCACCGACGACCTCTCGCTCTTCCAGGAGATGGACGCCGCCCGCTACATCCGCACCCTCCAGGACCGCATCGGCGAGGGCGTCCGTGACGCGCTGCGGGCCGGCGGCTTCCGCACGGACCGGCTGGAACAGAACATCACGCAGATCAACAACAGCGGGGTCTACATCTCGGAGATGTCCGGCGGCGCGCTCGCCACCGGCTCCCATGGCCAGGCCACGCACACCACCGAGAGGAGCACGGCATGAGCGGCGACGGGGAAACCGGCGGGGACACCGGCGGGGGAGCGCACGTCCAGATCGGTTCGATCACCGGCGGCTCGCAGGCCTTCGGTTCGCACGGCAAGGCCGAGTCCACCAACCACACGGTGGTGGTCTCCGACCCCAAGCAGCAGCACCTGCTCAGCAAGGTCAGGGCGCTGCGCGGCGAGCTGAGCCGGGCGGGCGAGCTCTCGGCCGACGACCGGGCACTCGACGCCGAACTGGACGAGGTGGAGCGGGAGATCGGCCGCGCGGGCCACGGCGGCAGCGGACTGCTCGGCAGGCTCCGTACCCGCCTGGAGCAGTACGGCGCCGCCGCCGCGACAGCCGCGTCCGTCACGGCGGTTCTCCAGGCGATCGCCCAGATCACGGGCTGAGTGGCGAGCGGTGCGCATCTTCGACGACGACCGCCAGGAGTGGGTCGGCCACGAGCAGGAACAGCGGATCGCCGCACTGCACGACCGCGACGCGGTGCGCCAGGGCAAGGCGCTGCGCGGCGCCGTGACCGTCCTCGCGGTGGGCGGCCTGGTCTTCGGCGCCTGGGCCCTCGGCTGGAAGGACGAACCGGAGCCGAAGGGATATCTGACGGTGCACGAGCCCGTGCGGAGCGCCGACGAGGGTGCGGACGCCGAGGGCGGGGACACCGCGGCGCCCTCCCCGGAGGGCGTGCCCCCCGCTCCGTTCGAAGAGGTGTCCGACCAGGAGGGATACCGGCTCGCGGTGCCGCGGGGCTGGATCCGTGACGCGGTCGCGGGTCAGGACTCCACCGTCGTCGTCAACTACCGCAGCCCGCAGAGCGACCAGCGGCTCCAGGTGTACCGGGTCGCGGAGTCCTCCCCGTACGAATCGCTGCGGCTCTGGCTGGACGCGGAAGGCAAGCCAGGCGGCTTCGACCAACTGGGCCCGGTGGAGCGCACGGACGACGGGGGCCGCCCCGCGGCCCGGCTCGACTACACGGCCGACCGGTTCAAGGGGGAGCCGGACATCGGCACCTGGCACGTCGTTGACCACCGCTTCGAGGCGGTGGACGGAGAGCTGTACGCCCTCGCGGTGTACGGATCCGACGCGGACGGCAGGGACGACGAGGAGGAGTTCATGGCCACCGCGCTCTCCTGGTTCTGCCCTCCGGACGAGATCTGCCCGGAGCCCGGCACGCACTGACCGGCTGCTTCAGCGGCGGCCCATCCCATTGCGCACCTGCTCACCAATGTAGTACTTCTTATACATGAGCGAGCAGGTGCACAACAGGTTGGCGATGGTGCGCGCGGAACGGAAGGTGTCGCGCCAGAGCCTGGCCGGGGCAGTGGGGGTCCACTACCAGACCATCGGCTACATCGAGCGCGGGCAGTACAACCCCAGCCTCGACCTGGCGCTGAAGATCGCGGGATTCTTCGGGCTGCCGGTGGAGGCGCTGTTCTCCCTGGAGCCGTTCCGCCCGCTCACGGACGAGGTCTACGGGAGGAGTCAGTGATGACGCAGGGAATGACCGGGTACGACCGGCGGATGCTGGCGCTCATGAACCGCCGCGAGGGGGCGCCCATGTACGCCACCGCCGCGCGCAGGCGCCTGGCGGTCGGCGCCCACATCGCGCTGACCGTGGCGAGCGTCGCGGCCTGGCTGCTCACGGTCGTCGGCGAGCAGCGCTGGGCGATGTGGACGATGCTCGCTCTCCTGCTGCCGTGGTGTGTCGCCACCGGCGTCATCAACGCCGCCACCCGCGGCCTTCTCGAACTGCGCGAACGCGCCCTCGACGAGCGCCAGCGCGCGGAGCGGGTCCGCGTCGCGGCACGCGCCCGGCAGATCATGCTGTGGCTGCTCCTGGCCGCCGCGGCTGGTGCGGGAATCGCCGCGCAGCAGGGCTGGGACACCGGCGGGCTGCTCTTCCCGGTGCTCTTCACCGCCTTCGTCGTGCACTGGCTGATGCCGCTGTGGGTGGCGGGACTCGCCGTCCAGGACGACCCCGCGGACCTCGAATTCGACGCCGCCGACGAGTAGATCGCCCGAAGTCGACGAGCAGACCGCACAAACCCGTCCTTCCACGCCCCTTTCGTACCAAGTTCCTGCACACGCAGTGACACAGAGCACTTTCGGTTATGTAATGCGCATGGTTTCTCCGCCGCAGGGCAGGTGGACCCGGCTCCCGCGGGTGACAGGCGGGGCGTATGACAGGAACGGAAGGCAAACGGGACGTGTCCGCACAACAGACCATCCATGTGGGCGGAGAGTGGCGAAACGCGCTCTCCGGCGCCACACGCGAGATCATCGACCCGGCTGACGCCAAGCCGTTCGCACTGATCGCCGAAGGCGGCACCGAGGACACCGACGCGGCCATCGCCGCCGCACGTGAGGCGTTCGACCACGGACCGTGGCCCGCCACGCCCGTCGCCGAACGGGCCGCGCTGCTGCGCCGCGTCGCCGACCTCCTCGTACGCGACCGCGAGAAGATCGGACTCCTGGAGAGCCGCGACGCGGGCAAGACCGTCGAGGAGGGCCGCGTCGACGTCGACTGCGTCGCCGACGCCTTCCGCTACTTCGCCGACCTGGTGATCGGCGAGGGCGCGGGCCGCGTCGTCGACGCGGGCTCCGACGACATCCACAGCGTCGTCGTGCACGAGCCCATCGGCGTCTGCACGATGATCACGCCCTGGAACTACCCCCTCCTCCAGGCCAGCTGGAAGATCGCCCCCGCGCTCGCCGCGGGCAACACCTTCGTCATCAAGCCGAGTGAGGTCACTCCGCTGACGACGGTCGCGCTGATCGAACTGCTCGTCGAGGCGGGCCTCCCGGCCGGTGTCGCCAACATCGTGACCGGCCCCGGCCACACCGTCGGCGCACGCCTCTCCGACCACCCCGACGTCGACCTGGTCTCCTTCACCGGCGGCCTCGTCTCCGGCACCAAGGTCGCGCAGGCCGCCGCGCTCGGCGTCAAGAAGGTCGCCCTCGAACTCGGCGGCAAGAACCCGAACGTCGTCTTCGCCGACGCCTGCGCCACCGAAGAGGGCTTCGACACCGCCGTCGACCAGGCGCTGAACGCCGCCTTCATCCACAGCGGGCAGGTCTGCTCCGCCGGTGGCCGCCTGATCATCGAGGAGTCGGTGCGCGAGCGCTTCGTCGCCGAACTGGCCCGCAGGGCCACGAAGATCAAGCTCGGCCGCGGCACCGAGGACGGCGTCGAGTGCGGCCCGCTCGTCTCGCAGCAGCAGCGCGAGAAGACCGAGATGTACGTTGCCTCCGCCCTGGAGGAGGGCGCGGTCCTGCGCTGCGGCGGCAAGCGCCCCGAGCCCAGCGAAGTGCGCCCCGCGACCGGCTACTTCTACGAGCCGACCGTGCTCGACCAGTGCCACCGCGAGATGCGCGTCGTGCGCGAAGAGGTCTTCGGCCCGGTCCTCACCGTCGAGACCTTCCGCACCGAGGACGAAGCCGTGGCGCTCGCCAACGACACGGAGTACGGTCTCGCGGGCGCCGTCTGGACCAACGACGCGGGCCTGGGCCGTCGCATGGCGCGGCGCCTGCGCCACGGCACGGTCTGGATCAACGACTTCCACCCCTACCTGCCGCAGGCGGAGTGGGGCGGCTTCGGCAAGAGCGGCGTCGGGCGCGAACTCGGCCCCGCCGGGCTCGCCGAGTACCGCGAGTCCAAGCACATCTACCAGAACCTCGCACCGCAGCCGGTCCGCTGGTTCGCGGGCTGAGGCCCGACTCCCGGAAGCGTGCGCGGGGGCGGCAGTCCCGCCCCCGCGCACGTGTGTATGTCCGTACGTCCGAGCACCCCCCGCTCTATACGCGCAAGCACCTTGGCACCACACCTCGCAGGAAGAGGAGCACCACGCATGGCTGAGACCACCGAGTACGACTACGTCATCGTCGGCGGCGGTACCGCAGGGTCGGTGATCGCATCCCGCCTCACCGAGGACCCCGGCGTGACCGTCGCCGTCATCGAAGGCGGCCCCAGCGACATCGACCGCGAGGACGTCCTCACGCTGCGCCGCTGGCTCGGCCTCCTCGGCGGCGACCTCGACTACGGGTACACGACCACCGAGCAGCCGCGCGGCAACTCGCACATCCTGCACAGCCGCGCCAAGGTCCTCGGCGGCTGTTCGTCGCACAACACCCTGATCTCCTTCAAGCCGCTGCCCTCCGACTGGGACGAGTGGGAAGAGGCGGGCGCCACCGGCTGGAACGCCAAGGCGATGGACCCCTTCTTCGGCAAGCTGCGCAACAACATCGTGCGCGTCGCCAAGAAGGACCAGAACCAGATCGCCACCGACTGGGTCGAGGCGACGAAGACCGCCCTCGGCGTCCCCGAGGTCGTCGGCTTCAACGACAAGCCCTTCGACGAGGGCGTCGGCTTCTTCGACCTCTCGTACCACCCGGAGAACAACAAGCGTTCCTCCGCGTCCGTCGCCTACCTCCACCCCCACATGGAGGCCGGTGACCGCCCGAACCTGCGGCTGTTCCTGGAAACCTGGGCCACCAAGCTGGAGCTGGAGGGCACCACCGCGCGCGGCGTCCACATCCGTACGAAGGACGGGGCGGAGCAGCTGCTCACCGCCCGCCGCGAGGTCCTCGTCTGCGCCGGCGCCGTCGACACCCCGCGACTCCTGATGCACTCCGGCATCGGCCCCGCCAAGGACCTCCAGGCCCTCGGCATCCCCGTCGCGCACGACCTGCCGGGGGTCGGCGAGAACCTCCTCGACCACCCCGAGTCGGTCATCGTCTGGGAGACCAACGGGCCGCTGCCCGACAACTCCGCGATGGACTCCGACGCGGGCCTCTTCGTGAAGCGGGACCCGGACCACAAGGGCCCTGACCTCATGTTCCACTTCTACCAGATCCCGTTCACGGACAACCCGGAGCGTCTTGGCTACGAACGCCCGGAGCACGGTGTGTCGATGACGCCGAACATCCCCAAGTCCCGTGCGCGCGGCCGTGTCTACCTGACGTCGGCCGACCCGGAAGTCAAGCCCGCTCTCGACTTCAAGTACTTCGAGGACGATGGTGACTACGACGGGCAGACGCTCGTCGACGGCATCAAGCTGGCCCGCAAGGTCGCGCAGGCCGAGCCCTTCGCCAAGTGGCTCAAGCGCGAGGTCTTCCCCGGCCCCGACGTCACCGACGACGCCGAGATCAGCGAGCTGGTGCGCAAGGCCGCCCACACCGTGTACCACCCGGCGGGAACCTGCCGAATGGGTGCTTCCACTGATGAACTTGCCGTAGTCGACCCGGAGCTGAGGATTCGGGGCCTCCACGGAATCCGAATCGCGGACGCATCCGTCTTCCCGACGATGCCTGCCGTGAACCCGATGATCGGAGTACTCATGGTCGGGGAAAAGTGCGCGGAACTGCTGACCGGGAGTGATGTCCGATGACCACCACCACTGACAAGACGCCTGCCGCCGAGCCCGCGGCACCCGTCTTCGCCGTACGGGACCTCTGGAAGGTCTTCGGACCCAAGGCGCAGCGCATCCCCGGCAACGAGGAGTACGCGGGACTGTCCGCCGCCGAGCTGCGCGAGCGCACCGGCTGCACGGCGGCCGTGCGGGACGTCAGCTTCGACGTCAGGCGCGGCGAGGTCTTCGTCGTCATGGGCCTCTCCGGATCCGGCAAGTCCACGCTGGTGCGGACCCTGACCCGGCTCATAGAACCGACCAGCGGTTCCATAACCATGGACGGCCAGGACGTCCTCGGCATGGACAAGAACCAGCTGCGTGACCTGCGCCGCCACAAGGCCGCGATGGTCTTCCAGAACTTCGGCCTCCTGCCGCACCGTTCGGTCCTGGACAACGTCGGCTACGGCCTGGAGATCCAGGGCGTCGCCAAGGCGGAGCGCCGGGCCAAGGCCATGGAGGTCGTCGCCAAGGTCGGACTCGAAGGCCTCGAAGAGCGCCGCCCCACCCAGCTCTCCGGCGGCCAGCAGCAGCGTGTCGGCCTGGCCCGCGCCCTTGCCGTCGACCCCGAAGTGCTGCTCTTCGACGAGCCGTTCAGCGCGCTCGACCCGCTGATCAGGCGGGACATGCAGGAAGAGGTCATCCGCCTGCACCGCGAAGAGGGCCGCACGATGGTCTTCATCACCCACGACCTGAGCGAGGCACTGCGCCTGGGCGACCGCATCATGCTGATGCGTGACGGCGCCATCGTGCAGCTCGGCACGCCCGAGGAGATCGTCGCCAACCCCGCCGACGACTACGTCCGCGACTTCGTCCAGGACGTCTCGCGCGAGCAGGTCATCTCCGTACGCCGTGCCATGCGCCCCGCGATGGGCGACGAGGCCGAGTCCGGCGCCGCGATCGGCCCGGACACACTGGTCGTCGACGCGATCGAGGCCGTCGCGCGCAGCGGCGAGCACTGCCGCGTCGTGGACAACGGCCGCACCCTCGGCGTCGTCGACCACGAGCAGCTGCTGGCCGTGGTCGCGGGTCTCGACGCGGACCCGCAGGACAAGGCGGTGGCAGCCGTATGAGTGCCGCCCCGGCCTCCGTCCTGGAGAAGAAGGACGGCGTGTCCCCGCCCGGCCCGCCCGCCGAGGCCCCCGGGCCGCTGTCCGCGTTCCTGCGCAACCCCAAGGCGATCCTGCTCCTGGGCGCCCTGCTCGTCGCGGTCGTCTCGGCGTTCGTCACCGCCAACGGCGTCTGGCCCTCCGACCTGACCTTCGACGTGCGCTCGCCGCTCGACGACGTCAACACCTGGATGGCGCAGAACCGCGACACCCACCCGGTCTTCCTGTACTTCCTGCTGCACATCAGCAACACCTCGCAGTCCGCGGTCGACGGTGTGCTCAGCGGTCTGGAGAGCCTCGGCTTCATCGGGGTGACCGTCGCCGCCGTGCTCATCTCCTGGTACGCGGGCGGCGCGAACCTGCGCAAGCGCTCGCTGACCCTCGCGGGCATCGCCTTCGGCACGTTCGCCGTGATCGGCCTGCTCGACGTGTGGGCGGAGGCGATGGAGACCCTCGCCCTGATGGTCGTCTGTGTGGCCGTCGCGGCGCTCGTGGGTGTCCTGCTCGGCCTCGCCGCCGGGCTCTCGGACCGTGCCGAGCGCATCCTGCGGCCGGTCTTCGACACCATGCAGGTGCTTCCGGCCTTCTCGTACCTGCTGCCCTTCGTCTTGATGTTCGACGTCGGCACCCCGGCCGTCTTCATGGCGACCGTCATCTACGCCGCCCCGCCGATGGCGCGGCTCACCTCACTCGGCCTGCGCGGCGCCGACGCGGCGGCCCTCGAAGCCTCGCAGTCGCTCGGCGCCAGCGCCTGGCAGCGGCTGTGGACGGCCCGGCTTCCGCTGGCCCGCAAGCCGATGCTGCTCGGCCTCAACCAGACGATCATGATGTGTCTCTCCATGGTCGTCCTCGCCACGGTGGTCGGCGCCGGCGGTCTCGGCGACCCGATCTTCACGGCGATCTCCACCCTCGACGTGGGCCTCGCGGCACCGGCCGGCATCGCGATCGTGCTGATCGCCGTCTGGCTGGACCGCACGACCGCCGGGTTCGGCGAACGCGTCGACGACGCGGCACCCGCGCGCAGCGCCTTCGCCACCCGCGTCCTGTGGGCCGTCATGGCCGCGGTGACCGCGGGCGCCGTCGTACTGGGCCAGGCGCTCGGCCGCACCGAGTGGCCGGAGAACTGGGTCGTCGACATCTCCCAGCCGATCAACGAGGTCGTCGGCTGGATCGAGCGCGAGCTCGGCTCCGGCATCCCCGTCATCGGCGGCACGCTCACCTGGGCGAACGGCTTCATCGACTACGGCATCAACCCGCTGTTCGACGCCCTGCTCGCCACCCCGTGGTGGGCGGTGCTCCTGGTAGCCGGTGTCCTCGCCTACCTCGCGGGCCGCTGGCGCGCGGCGGTCACCGTCGTGCTCGCGCTGGCCGCGATCGGCGCGATGGGGCTGTGGAGCCGCTCGATGGACACGCTCTCGCAGGTGATCGCCGCCCTGGTGGTCACGCTGATCCTGGGCTTCGCCGTCGGTGTGCTCGCGGCCCGCGTCTCCTGGGTGGAGCGCGGCATCCGTCCGGTGCTCGACACCATGCAGACCCTGCCCGCGTTCATCTATCTCATCCCGATGATCGCGCTCTTCGGCTCCAACCCCGCGGCCGCCGCGGTGGCCTCGGTCATCTACGCGCTGCCCGCCGTCATCCGCATCACGGCGCAGGGCATCCGCCAGATCGACCCCTCGGCCCTGGAGGCGGCCCGCTCGCTCGGCGCCTCCACCGGCCAGCAGCTCTGGCAGGTCCAGCTGCCGCTGGCCAGGCCCGCGCTGCTCGTCGCCCTCAACCAGGGCGTCGTCCTGGTCCTCTCCATGGTCGTCATCGGCGGCATGATCGGCGGCGGCGCGCTCGGCGTGGACGTGGTCAGGGGCCTCACCAAGGGCGACCTCGGCATGGGCCTGACGGCCGGTATCGCGATCGTCTGCCTCGGTCTGCTCCTCGACCGCATCTCCCAGCCCGGCGCCGACGTCAAGGAACGCGCACTGCGCTGACGTACGTCCGCCCCGCGGAATTTCGCTCTCCAGCTGCTCTCCTGCTACGTAAGGGAACAATCTCGTGAACCATTCCAAGCGGATACGCACAGCCGTCGTCGCCGGTCTCGGCGCCGTGTCCATGGTGGCGCTCAGCGCCTGCGGTGCCGCCGATACGAAGTCCTCCGGCAGCGCCGACGAGGTCACCATCACGGTCCCCTCGTGGGTCGGCGCGCGCGCCAACGCCGAGGTCGCCAAGAAGCTCCTCGAGGACGAGGTCGGCGTCAAGAAGGTCGACCTCCAGCAGCTCGACGAGCCGATCGCCTGGGACGCGCTCAACAACGGCAAGGCCGACGCGATCCTGGAGGACTGGGACGGCCAGCCCAAGAAGCAGAAGCTCTACATCGACGACAAGAAGACGGTCGTCAAGGGCGGCGACCTGGGCGTCACCGGGCACATCGGCTGGTACGTGCCGAAGTACTACGCGGACAAGCACCCGGAGATCCTGGACTACAAGAACCTCAACAAGTACGCCAAGGACTTTAAGAGCAACCGCAGCGGCGGCAAGGGCGAGTTCATCGGCGCCGCCCCCTCGTACACCACGTACGACGAGTTCCTGATCAAGAACCACAAGCTGAACTTCAAGATCAAGGACACCGGCAACGAGGCCGCGCAGATCAAGGAGATCCAGCGCAAGTACGCCGCCAAGGAGCCGTTCATCAGCTACTGGTGGGAGCCCCTGTGGGCGAACGCCGACATGGACCTGGTCGAGGTGAAGCTGCCCGAGTTCAAGGAGGGCTGCAACGAGCCCGAGGCCAAGACCGAGTGCGGTTACGCCAACACCCCGCTCCAGAAGTACTTCAACGCCGACTTCGCCAAGGACGGCGGCGACGCCGCGGAGTTCCTGAAGAACTTCAAGTGGACGACCGA
>NZ_JBNNJZ010000145.1:0-16702 GCF_050270335.1 Streptomyces sp. NPDC059900 | reverse complement strand
CACTCGGAGTCGTTCCTGACGCTGGGCCTGGCGGAGAGCCGCCGGGCCCAGCTCATCACTGCAGCCCGTGAAGGAGAGCCCTTCGAAGTCGCCAGCGGGATGCCTAAGTCCCTGGTCACGAAGGAACGGGACATCACTTGGTACGAACACGCCCGCCGGTACATCGAGATGAAGTGGACTCACTCCCCCGGCTCCACGCGGCGGACCCTAGCCGAAGCCATGGCGACCGTCACGCCTGCTCTGGTGAAGGACACCAAAGGCATGGCTGACGCCAGAGCCGTACGCACTGCGCTTTATGGCTGGGCGTTCAACAAGAACCGGTGGGACGAAGAGCCACCACCCGAGGTCGCCAAGGTCCTCGCATGGTTCGAGCGAAAGTCCCTCCCCACGTCCGCGCTCTCCGACCGCCTAGCTGTACGGGCCGCCCTGGATGCCGCCTCGAAGAAGTTGGACGGCAAGACTGCGGCGGCCGGAACCATCCGCAGAAAGAGGGCGATCTTCTACAACTCGCTGGAGTACGCAGTAGAGGCCGACCTCATCACGGAGAACCCACTCCCCCGGCTCAAGTGGAAGGCTCCCGAACAAGTAGAAGAGGAGGTCGACCCGACCTGTGTGCCGGACCCTGGGCAGGCGGCGAAGCTTCTGGCGGCCGTACGGGACCAGAGCCCCCGCGGGCGCCGTCTGGTGGGGTTCTTCGGCTGCATGTACTACGCAGCAGCACGGCCTGCGGAAGTCATCGGGCTACGGCTCCAGGATTGCGACCTGCCGCGCCGCGGGTGGGGCATGCTGCGGATTCGGGAGACACGCCCACGATCGGGTTCGGCGTGGACGGACAGCGGCGAGCCCCACGAAAAGCGCGGACTCAAGCACCGCCCGCGCAAGGCGGTCCGGCCGGTCCCTATCCCGCCGGACCTGGTGGCTCTGCTCCGGTGGCATGTCACGGCGTACGGCGTGGCCCCTGACGGACGGTTGTTCCGCACCCAGCGCGGCGGGCTGATCCAGGACACCGGATACGGCGAAGTCTGGGCAGAAGCCCGATCACGGGCGCTCACGCCCGGACAACGTGAGTCGTCACTGGCCAAGCGGCCGTATGACCTTCGTCACGCCGCCGTCTCCACCTGGCTCAGCTCAGGCGTAGAGCCTCAGCTCGTGGCCAAGCGCGCCGGCCACAGCATCGCCGTGCTGTTCCGCGTCTACGCCAAGTTCCTCAGCGGCGGCGACGAGGCCGCGAACGCCAAGATCTCCGCTCGCCTTGGGCTGCACGGCTGACGGCCCGCACAAGCCCGTCCACGGCCCGTCCACACACTTCGAGACGGAGCGTTCGAATGCGAGACAGAGTGAGACAGAGAGCCTGCCGCAGGAGTGCATGACGAAGGGCCCGTGACCTGCATTTTTCGCAGGTCACGGGCCCTTCGTTCCCGTGTGGCGGCGCCAGGATTCGAACCTGGGAAGGCTGAGCCGGCAGATTTACAGTCTGCTCCCTTTGGCCGCTCGGGCACACCGCCTGGGTCGCTGCCTGGAAACGATCCGCTGGTGCGGCGCGCTCCGTGGCAACGACGTAAACGATACCCGATACACAGGGGTGCTTCGCCACCCGATTGATCAGCGCCCGGTGCGGAGGCGGTGGCTAGGCTTTGCGGGTGCGGCCGGGGACCGAAGGCCGTGCACCAGCCGAGTACGCAGACCCCGATACAAGGAGCCACAGGACATGGCCGACTCCAGTTTCGACATCGTCTCGAAGGTCGAGCGGCAGGAGGTCGACAACGCCCTCAACCAGGCCGCCAAGGAGATTTCGCAGCGCTACGACTTCAAGGGCACGGGTGCCTCGATCTCCTGGTCCAGCGAGAAGATCCTGATGGAGGCGAACGGCGAGGAGCGGGTCAAGGCGATCCTCGACATCTTCCAGTCCAAGCTGATCAAGCGCGGCATCTCCCTGAAGTCGCTGGACGCCGGTGAGCCGCAGCTGTCCGGCAAGGAGTACAAGATCTTCGCCTCGATCGAGGAGGGCATCTCCCAGGAGAACGCCAAGAAGGTTGCCAAGATCATCCGCGATGAGGGCCCGAAGGGCGTCAAGGCGCAGGTACAGGGCGATGAGCTGCGGGTCAGCTCGAAGAGCCGCGACGACCTCCAGGCCGTACAGGCGCTGCTCAAGGGGCAGGACTTCGACTTCGCCGTGCAGTTCGTGAACTACCGGTAGTCGGCAGCAGGCAGCCGTTCGCAGGGCGAACGACGGAGAGCGGACGACGGAGGGCGGGCACCCATTTCGGGTGCCCGCCCTTGCTGCTGGCCGCAGATCGGGGGGTTGGCGCCGCGAGCGGCGCGCGTGACCTCAGCGGCGTGAGTGGCCGAAGAGGATGCGGTAGGCGACGAGCAGGACGAGCGAGCCGCCGATCGCGGCTGCCCAGGTCGCGCCGTCGTAGATGTCGTTGGCTATCTCGCGGTCGAAGTAGCGGGCGGAGAGCCAGCCGCCGATGAAGGCGCCCGCGATGCCGATGACGGTCGTGCCGATGAATCCGCCCGGGTCGCGGCCGGGCAGCAGGACCTTGGCCACGACACCGGCGAGCAGCCCTAGAACGATCCAGCTGATGATGCCCATGCGGTGAACCTGCCCCTCTGTCGTGCTGTTGTCCTGAAGGACGTCACGAGAGCGGGGCGCGGTTGCGGTGATCGGTCGGGTGCGGCGTATGCCACAACCGGTCCAGGGGCGGGGCTACGGGTCAGCGCGCCGCGAACGGCTGGTCCGTGCGCACGATTTCGCGGCCGAGCGGCAGCAACGACACGGGGATCAGCTTGAAGTTGGCGATGCCCAGCGGGATGCCGATGATCGTCACGCACAGGAGGAAGCCGGTGACGATGTGGCCGATGGCGAGCCACCAGCCTCCGAGGATCAGCCACAGGACGTTGCCGACGCAGGACGGCGCGCCCGCGTCGCGGCGCTCAACTGTCGTGTAGCCGAAGGGCCACAGGGCATAGCGGCCGATCCGGAAGCTGGCGAGGCCGAACGGGATACCGATGATCGTGATGCACAGGAGCACCCCGGCCAGGAGATACCCGAAGAACATCCAGAAGCCGCAGAGGACTAGCCATATGACGTTGAGAATTGTCTTCACTGGTGGCGACCTGCCATCTGCTCGAGCCGGGCAATGCGCTCCGCCATGGGCGGGTGCGTGGAAAACATTTTGGACATGCCCTGCCCCGGACGGAAAGGGTTCGCAATCATCATGTGACTTGCCGTCTCCAGGCGCGGCTCGGGCGGCAGCGGGAGCTGCTTCGTCCCCGCGTCGAGCTTGCGCAGGGCGCTCGCGAGGGCCAGTGGGTCACCCGTGAGCTGCGCGCCGGACGCGTCTGCCTCGTACTCCCTGGAGCGGCTGATCGCGAGTTGGATGACGGAGGCGGCCAGCGGGCCCAGGAGCATGATCAGGAGCATGCCGAAGATGCCGGGGCCCTCGTTGTCGTTCGACCTGCCCACGGGGATCAGCCAGGCGAAGTTGACCAGGAACATGATCACCGAGGCCAGTGCGCCCGCGACCGACGAGATCAGGATGTCGCGGTTGTAGACATGGCTCAGCTCATGGCCGATGACGCCTCTCAGTTCGCGCTCGTCCAGGAGGCGCAGGATGCCGTCCGTGCAGCACACCGCGGCGTTGCGCGGGTTGCGGCCCGTCGCGAACGCGTTCGGTGCCTCGGTGGGCGAGATGTAGAGGCGGGGCATGGGCTGGCGGGCCTGCGTGGAGAGCTCGCGGACCATGCGATACAGCTGGGGTGCCTCGAATTCGCTCACCGGGCGCGCGCGCATGGCGCGCAGGGCGAGCTTGTCGCTGTTCCAGTACGCGTAAGCGTTGGTGCCGAGCGCCACGAAAAGCGCGACGATCAAGCCCGTACGGCCGAAGAAACTACCGATCACGATGATGAGAGCGGACAGTCCCCCGAGGAGTACGGCGGTCTTCAGCCCGTTGTGCCGGCGGTGCACGGTACGCCCTCCTGTGGTGCGTGGGGGAACCCTCTGTCTACTGGTGCTTCCACTCTTCAGTGGACCCTCCCGTACTGGTCAACGCCAGGCGGGGAGCACTAGTTCCCTTGTGCGCGCAGGAGCGGTGCGGACGCGGTGTGGGCCGCTCGGGTGACGCCCCGGCGGGGCCCGCCGGGGAGAGGACCCGTCAGAAGAGACCGGTGTCGGAGAACCTGAGGACCAGCTGCGGCGCTCCGGAGAGCGCGATACCCAGGACCGCGGTCAGGGCGATGGCCGCCTTCAGGGGGGCCGGGACGCGGTGCACGGCCGGCTCGCCCTCGGGGGCGCGGAACAGCAGCGCGGTCCACTGGAGGTAGTAGAAGAGCGCGATCACCACGTTCGCGGCCATCACCACGGCGAGCCAGCCGAGGCCCGCGTCGACCGCCGCCGAGAAGACGGTGACCTTCGCGAAGAGGCCGATGATGCCCGGCGGCAGGCCCGCGAGGCAGAGCAGGAAGAAGCCGAGCACCAGGGCCGCAAGGGGGCTCCTGGCGTACAGCCCGCGGTAGTCGCTGACGCGGTTCAGGCGCTGCGTACGGCCGACGAGCGCGGCCACGGCGAAGGCTCCGAGGTTCACGGCCGCGTACATCAGGGCGTACGCGACGGTGGAGCCGACGGCCTTCTCGGCCTCCGCGGGGTTGTCCGCGTATCCGGCCGCCGCGATCGGCACCAGGAGGTATCCCGCCTGGCCGACCGAGGACCAGGCGAGCAGGCGCACGGCGCTGTACGCGCGCGTGGCCTGCTGGCGCAGCGCCGCCACGTTGCCCGCCGTCATGGTGAGCGCGGCGAGGACGGCGAGCGCCGGGCCCCACACGTCCGCGTACGAGGGGAACGCGACGACCGTGACGAGGATGAGGCCGGTGAAGCCGACCGCCTTGCCGACCACGGAGAGGTACGCGGCGACCGGCAGCGGCGCGCCCACGTAGGTGTCCGGCACCCAGAAGTGGAAGGGCACGGCGGCCACCTTGAAGGCGAAGCCGACGAGGGTGAGGGCGACGCCGGCCTGGGCGAGCGTGTCCAGCTGGCCGTCGACGTGCCGCAGCTCGTCGGCGATCTCCGTGAGGTGCAGGGTGCCGGTCGCGGCGTACACGAAGCTGACGCCCATCAGCGTCACGGCGGTCGCGGTGACGGAGGACAGGAAGAACTTCAGGGCCGCTTCGGAGGAGCGCTTGTCGCCGTGCCGGAGGCCGACGAGCGCGAAGGCGGGCAGTGAGGCGACTTCGAGGGCCACTACGAGGGTGGCCAGGTCGCGCGACGCGGGCAGCAGCGCGGCTCCCGCGGCGGAGGAGAGCAGCAGGAACCAGAACTCCCCTTCGGGGAGCTCCTTCCCCGTGCCGTTCGCGTCCTTGAGGGCGCTCATAGAGAGCAGCGCCGCCAGCAGGGCGCCGCCGAGGACGAGGAGCTGGATGACGAGCGTGAAGCGGTCCGCCGTGTAGCTGCAGGCGTTCGCGCCGCCGGTCAGGCAGAACGTCGACCGGTCGTCGTTCAGGATCGGAAGGAGCGAGAGGCCGGCCGCCGCGAGGCCCGCCACGGAGATCCAGCCGAGCAGCGCCTTCTTCTTGTCGCCCACGAAGAGGTCGGCGACGAGTACGAGGAGACCGACGACCGCCGCAATGGTGGGCGGAGCGATCGCGAGCCAGTCGACGGACTGGACGACGCCGGCGGCGCTTTCGGCGGCCACGGTCACGACTTGCCTCCTGAGAGGAGCTGCTGCACGGCCGGGTCGGTGAGGCCGAGCAGCGCGGCGGGCCAGAGTCCGGCGAGGACGGTGAGGGCGACGAGCGGGGTCCAAGCGGCGAACTCATAGCCCTGGACGTCGGCGAGCGCCGGGGATTCGGTCTTGACGGCGCCCTGCGGCTCCCGGACCACCGGCCCCATGCAGACGCGGCGTACGACGATCAGCATGTACGCGGCGGTGAGCAGGGTGCCGACGGCGGCGATCGCCATGAAGGTGAGGAAGGCCGGGCGGCTGAGGTCGTCGGCGGGCTTGAACGCGCCGAACAGGGCGAGCATCTCGCCCCAGAATCCGGCGAGACCCGGCAGGCCGAGCGAGGCGACGGCGCCGAAGGCGAGGAGGCCGCCGAGCCGGGGCGCCTTGCCGTACAGCGCGGCGCCCGATTCCTGCGCGAGGGTGTCGAGGTCGCTGGTGCCGGTGCGGTCCTTCAGCGCGCCGACGAGGAAGAACAGCAGGCCGGTGATGAGGCCGTGCGCGATGTTGGCGAACAGCGCGCCGTTCACGCCGGTCGGGCTCATCGTCGAGATGCCGAGGAGCACGAAGCCCATGTGGCCCACGGACGAGTACGCGATGAGGCGCTTGAGGTCGCCCTTCGCGCCCTGTTTGGCGAGGGCGAGGCAGGCGAGCGAACCGTAGATGATCCCGACGACCGCGAAGGCCGCGAGGTACGGCGCGAAGGTCTGCATCCCGTCGGGTGCGATCGGCAGCAGGATCCGGACGAAGCCGTACGTGCCCATCTTCAGCAGCACGCCGGCCAGCAGGACCGAGCCGACGGTGGGCGCGGCGGTGTGCGCGTCCGGCAGCCAGCTGTGCAGCGGCCACATCGGCGTCTTGACCGCGAGGCCGATTCCGATCGCCAGAACGGCGATGACCTGCACGGACGTGCTCAACCCTGGGTCGTTGTCAGTGGCGAGTGCCACCATGTCGAATGTGCCGGACTTGAGGCCGATGAGGAGGAGGCCGAGCAGCATCACGACGGAGCCGAGCAGGGTGTAGAGGATGAACTTCCAGGCGGCCTGCGTGCGTTGGGCGCCGCCCCAGCGGGCGATGAGGAAGTACATCGGGATGAGGACCATCTCGAACGCCAGGAAGAACAGCAGCAGATCGAGGACGGCGAAGGTCGCGAGGGTGCCGGCCTCGAGCACGAGGATCAGCGCGACAAATGCCTTGGGAGACGGGCCCGCAGGCATTTTGAAGTAGGAGTACAGCGCGCAGAGGAAGGTCAGGAGCGCGGTCAGGACCAGGAGGGGGAGCGAGATGCCGTCGATGCCGAGGTGGATGCGCACGTCGAGTGCGGGGATCCAGCTGATATCGGTCGTGGCCTGCATCTTTGATGGGTGGTCATGGTCGAAGCCGAGCGCCAGGACGATCGCGGCGACGAGGATCGCGCCGGTCACGACCACGCCGTGGCGCAGCACCGCCTGGTCGGGCGACTTTCCCTTCAGTCCGGGCGGGGCGGGCAGGAGAGCCGCGACGGCGCCGATGAGCGGGCCGACCACGATCAACGCCAGAAGAAGCTGCATCACGGATTCACTGATATCGATCACGGCTGCTCACGCTCCGGCGGTGGCGACGAGGACGGCGGCGACAGCCAGGACGACGGTGCCTGCGAGCAGCGCGCTCAGGTAGGTCTGCACATTGCCGGTCTGCGCGCGGCGGACGGCCGCGCCGAGCCAGCGGGGTGCGGTGCCCGCGCCGCGTACGTACGTGTCGACGACCTCGCGGTCCAGGAACCGGACGAGGCGCGCGGCGGCCTGTACGGGGCGTACGAACAGGGCGGCGTAGACGGCGTCGAGGTGGAAGCCGGCGGCGGCGTGCCGGTGCAGCGGGCCGAGCAGGAGGCGGCCGGGGTCGGCAGGGTCGAGGGCGGCGGCCACGTCTCCGTAGGCGGGGGTGTGCGTGGCGATGGCCTCGGCTTCGACCTGGCCTCCGTCGGCTCCGGCTCCCGTGTCGGCGGCGACCGCGCCCATCGGGTGGCGGACGGCGAGCGCCGTGGTGTGCCGCCACGCGCCGTACGTGACGAGCCCGCCGACGAGGGCGAATCCCGTGCCGAGTACGGAGGTGGTGAGGGTCGGGGTGAGCGAGTGGCCGTCGAACCAGTCCGGCAGGACGCCGACGGTGAGGCCGAAGGCGAGTGAGGGGACGGCGAGCACCCAGAGCACGGCGGTCATCGTGAGGGGCTGACGACCGTGGTCGGGGGCTTCGGGGCCCTGGCCGTTGAAGGCGAGGAGCCACAGGCGCGTCGCGTAGGCGGCGGTGAGGAGGGCGGTCAGCAGGCCGGCGACCAGGACGATCCAGCCCGCCGCGGTGGGTGCGGTCTCGGAGTGTCCGGTGGCCGCGTGCTCGGCGGCGCCCAGGACGGCTTCCTTGGAGAAGAAGCCGCTGAAGGGCGGGATCGCGGCGAGCGCGAGGAGCGCCACGGTCATCGTCCAGAACGCGTCGGGGACCCGGTCGCGCAGCCCCTTCATACGGGACATCGCGGCGAGGGAGTTGGTGCCGGCGGCGTGGATGATCACGCCCGCGCCGAGGAAGAGGAGCGCCTTGAAGGCGCCGTGCGACAGGAGGTGGAAGACGGCGGCGCCGCGGTCGCCGACGGCGAGGGCGCCGGTGAGATAGCCGAGCTGGCCGATCGTCGAGTAGGCGAGGACGCGCTTGATGTCGTCCTGGGCGAGCGCGGCGAGGGCCGATCCGGCCATCGTGACGGCGGCCATGACGGCGAGGACGACCAGCGCTGCCGCAGAGGCGGCGAAGACCGGGAGGAGCCGGGCCACGAAGTAGACACCGGCGGCGACCATCGTCGCGGCGTGGATGAGCGCGGAGACGGGCGTCGGACCCGCCATCGCGTCCGGCAGCCAGGTGTGCAGCGGGAACTGCGCGGACTTGCCCGCCACACCGGCCAGGAGCAGCAGGGCGATCAGCGTCGGGTGATCGAGGCCGCCGCCCGCGACCGTGCCGAGGACGGTCGTGATGCGGAACGACCCGGCGTCGACGGCGAGCGCGAACAGACCGATCAGGAAGGGGACATCGCCGAGCTTGGTGACCAGGAAGGCCTTGAGGGAGGCCGCGCGGGCTTCGGGCGTCTCCCAGTAGTGGCCGACGAGGAAGTACGAGCAGATGCCCATGATCTCCCAGCCGACCAGGAGCACCATCAGGTCGCCGGAGTAGACGACGAGCAGCATCGCGGAGGTGAAGAGGGAGACGAGAGCGGCGTACGAGGGGTAGCGCGGGTCGTCGCGCAGGTAGCCCGTCGAGTAGATCTGCACGCAGGAGGCGACGACGCCGACCAGGACGGCGACGAGGGCGGCGAAGCCGTCGATGTGCAGGGCGAGTTCGACGGGGACCGAGCCGGTCGGGGTGAGCTCGGTGGCGGAGTCGATGTCGGTGCCGCCGCCGTGGCGGGCGGCGACCATCACGGCGAGGACCAGCGCCGCCAGGGTGGGCAGTACCGCGAGGGGGCGTACGAGACCGGGGACGGTGCGGCCGAGCAGCAGACCGGCGAGCGCGCCGAGGAACGGCAGGAGGGGGACGAGTACGGCGAGGGTGGTCGTGGTCACGCGGTGGCCTCAGCCTTCTGTGCCGGGGCGGGCTCTTCGCCTGCGGCGTCGTCGGCGCCCGCAGCGGCCTCGGTGTCTCCGGTGTCGTCGTCGGGGCCCTCGGCGGTGTCGCGGAGTTCGTCGACGGCGGAGGAGCCGCGGTTGCGGTAGACCGCCAGGACGATCGCGAGGCCGATGCCGATCTCCGCGGCGGCGATGGCGATGGTGAACAGGGTCAGGGCCTGGCCGGAGTGGAGGGCGTCGCGGAGCCAGACGTCGAAGGCGACCAGGTTGAGGTTGACGGCGTTGAGCATGAGCTCGACGGACATCAGGACCAGGATCGCGTTGCGCCGGGCGAGGACTCCGTACAGGCCTACGCAGAAGAGGAGGGCGGCCAGGACGGCGGGATAGGCGAGGTGCATCAGCGCTGCTCCTTGTCGCTGGGGGCGTCGCTGGGGGCACCGCTGGTGCGAGGGGCGCCGTTCGTGCCGGTGTCGCCGGGGGCACCGTTCAGGCGGGTCATGCGGGCGTTCCTGCGGGAGAGGACGATCGCGCCGACCAGGGCGGCGAGGAGCAGGACCGAGAGCGCCTCGAAGGGCAGTACCCAGTGCCGGAAGAGGAACTGTCCGGTCACGCCGGTGGAGCCCTGGGCCTCGTCGGCGGCGCGGTCGAGGTCGATCCAGGTCGCGCGGAAGGCGTCGACGACCACCCAGACCAGGGCGGCCGCCGCGAGGACGGCCACCGCGAGGGCGACCGGGCGGTTGCCCGAATCGGCGTCCGGGGAGCGGCCGATGGGGGCCCGCGTGAGCATCAATCCGAACAGGAGGAGGACGACGACGGAGCCGACGTAGATGAGGACCTGTACCCAGGCGATGAACTCGGCGGTGAGGAGGAGGTACTCGACGGCCAGGCCGCCGAGCGTCGCCACGAGCCACAGGGCGGCGTGCACCAGCTGCTTGGTGGTGACGGTGACGATCGCCGAGCCTAGGGTGACGAGACCGACCAGGAGGAAGGCGATCTCCACTCCCGTCGGGGAGAGGAAGCCCTGGGGGGCGTCGGCTGCGAGGGTCACGGTCACGCGGATCCCTCCTGTCCGGCGGCTTCGGCTGCTTGTGCGGCGGCGAGCTTCTCCGCTGCCTTGCGGGCGGTGGCGATTTCCTTGGGTTCCTCGGCCGCGGGGTCGAGGGCCGGCGGGGCCGGGACCGTCCACATCCAGTCGCGGAGCTTGTCGCGCTCGTGGGTGAGTTCGTGGATGTCGGTCTCGGCATACTCGAACTCCGGGGACCAGAACAGTGCGTCGAAGGGGCAGACCTCGATGCAGATGCCGCAGTACATGCAGAGGGAGAAGTCGATGGCGAAACGGTCGAGGACGTTGCGGCTGCGCTCGCGGCCGCCCTCGACGGCGGGCGGGACCGTCTCCTTGTGGGAGTCGATGTAGATGCACCAGTCCGGGCACTCCCGGGCGCAGAGCATGCAGACCGTGCAGTTCTCCTCGAAGAGCCCGATGACGCCGCGGGTGCGGGGCGGGAGTTCGGGCTGGTGCTCCGGGTACTGCTCCGTGACGGTCTTCTTCGTCATCGTGCGGAGGGTGACGGCGAGGCCCTTGGCGAGGCCTGATCCGGGGACGGGAGACATGGTTAGGAGATCGCCACCTTCACGATTCCGGTGAGCGCGATCTGCGCGAGGGCGAGCGGGACGAGGAGGGTCCAGGAAAGCTTCTGGAGCTGGTCCTCGCGGAGACGGGGGTAGCTGACGCGCAGCCAGATGACGACGAAGGCGAGCAGCCCCGTCTTCAGGAGGGTCCAGACCCAGCCGAGGCCGTCGGCACCCCAAGGGCCGTGCCAGCCGCCCAGGAAGAGGACGGTGGTGAGGCCGCACAGGACGACGATTCCGGCGTACTCGGCGAGGAGGAAGAGGGCGAAGCGCAGGCCCGTGTACTCGGTGTAGGCGCCGAAGATGATCTCCGAGTCGGCGACCGGCATGTCGAAGGGCGGGCGCTGGAGTTCGGCGAGGCCCGCCACGAAGAAGACGAGGGCGCCGACGATCTGCCAGGGCAGCCACCACCACTCGAAGGCGTTGAGGATGCCGGGCAGCGAGACCGTCCCGGCGGCCATCGCGACCGAGGCCGCGGCGAGCAGCATCGGGAGTTCGTAGGCCAGGAGCTGGGCGGCGGTGCGCAGGCCGCCGAGAAGGGAGAACTTGTTGGCGCTGGCCCAGCCCGCCATGAGCGAGCCGAGTACGCCGACGCCCATCACCGCGAGCACGAAGAAGATGCCCGCGTCGACGAGTTGGCCGACGGCGCCTTCGCTCGGGCCGATGGGGATGGCGACCAGGACGAGGAGGTAGGGCAGCAGGGCGACGGCGGGAGCGAGCTGGAAGATGCGGCGGTCGGCGTCGGCCGGTACGACGTCTTCCTTCTGCGCGAACTTGACTCCGTCGGCGACGAGTTGGGCCCAGCCGTGGAAGCCGCCCGCGTACATGGGGCCGAGGCGGCCCTGCATGTGGGCCATCACCTTGTGCTCGGTCTGGCCGATGACCAGGGGCAGCACGAGGAAGACCGCGAAGACGATGAGGAGACGCAGGGCGACGTCGAGCACGTCGGTCACTCCGAGCCTCCTTGGCGGTCGTCGCCGGTGGTGTCGGGCTTGTCGGGGCCGGGCTGAGCAGCTTCAGGCTTGGCGGGGCCGGGCTGAGCGGCTTCGGGCTTGGCCTGGTCGGGCTCATCCGCTTCGGGCTTGGCGGGGGCTGGCTTGTCCGCTTCGGGCGCCTTGGTGGAGTCGGTGCCGGTGTCGGCGTCCTTGGCGTCCTTGGCGTCGAACGCCGGTCGTGCCTGGTGCCAGGGGGCGTCGGAACTGGCAGCAGGCTTCTCGGGCTTCGGCGCAGGCTGTGTCTCCGGTGTCCCCGACGTCTCCGGTGTCTCCGGTGCCGTTCGCTGCGATGCCGAGCCCTGGCTTGCGCTGCGTGAGCGGCGCGGGGTCCTCGCCGGGGCCTCCGGCTGCGTGCCCTCCGCCTGACCGGCAGCCCCCGCCTGACCGGCAGCCGCCGGAGCCGCCGTCGTCGTCTGGCTGGCCGAGCCTTCGCCCGCCGTGCGTGCCCGGCGTACGGGGCGGTCGCCTGCCGCACGGGCGGCGCCGCGGGCCGGGCGGGCCGGGGCCGCGGGGAGTTGGCCCTTCAGGGGGCCCCATTCGTTCGGGTCGGGTACGCCCGGAGGCAGCATCTGGCGGCGCTTGGGACCGCCGTGCTCCGACTCCCCCGGCTCCTTCGCGCCGGGCCACGCCTTCGCGACCCGGGCCGCCAGTACGAAGTCCTTGCGGAGGGGGTGGCCCTCGAAGCTGTCCGGGAGGAGCAGCGGCACCAGGTGCGGGTGGCCTTCGAAAGCGACGCCGAACATCTCGTGCGTCTCGCGCTCGTGCCATGCCGCGCCCGCGTAGACGCCGACCGCGGTCGGCAGGACAGGGGCGTCGTGCGGAACGGTCGTACGGATGAGGAGGCGGCGTACCGGAGAGAGGGCGACGACGTGGGCCGAGACGTGGAAGCCCGTGCCCGGTTCGTCGACGGCGCTCAGCCAGTCGAAGTAGGTGCAGGTCAGGGTCGTGCGCGCGGTTTCGAGCGCGGCGATCCAGGCGCCCGGCGGTACGTCGACCGTCAGGAGGTCGTACGACTCCTCCGCCGTGGCCTCCGTACCGAAGAGCTCCTCGACGGGGCTCGGCAGCCAGCCGGTCATGCCTTCCCCTCCCCCTGCGTCGAGTCGCCCGATGCCGAGTCGCCCGGCGCCGGCGGCTTCACGAGCCCGCTCTGCAGAGCCGCCGCCGAAGGGCGGCTGCCGTTTCCGCTGCCGCGGCCGTACCGCTCGCCCAGCGACTCCGCCGCGATCTTCTCCTGGAGCTTGAGGATGCCCTGGAGCAGCGCTTCGGGACGGGGCGGGCAGCCGGGCACGTACACGTCGACCGGAATGATCTGGTCGACGCCCTTGGTCACCGCGTAGGAATCCCAGTACGGGCCGCCGCAGTTGGAACAGGCGCCGAAGGAGATCACGTACTTCGGCTCGGGCATCTGCTCGTACAGGCGCTTCACGGCCGGGGCCATCTTGTCCGTGACCGTGCCGGAGACGACCATCAGGTCCGCCTGGCGCGGCCCCGGCGCGAACGGGATCACGCCGAGCCGGATGAAGTCGTGCCGGGCCATGGAAGCGGCGATGAATTCGATGGCGCAGCAGGCGAGGCCGAAGTTGAAGACCCACAACGAATACCGGCGGCCCCAGTTGAGGACCACCTTCATCGGCTCGGGGGCCAGGCGTGACAGCACACCGAGCTTCTGCGGCTCGGGCGTGGAAAGCACGGTCGGCTCGGGCAAGAGCACAGGCTCCGGGGTCACGTCCATGTGAGGACGCCCTTCTTGTATGCGTACAGCAGGCCCACGGTCAGGAAGCCGAGGAAGATGAACATCTCCACCAGCGTCGTCGCACCGTAGCCGGGCGCGGCGAAGACCGTCGCCCACGGGAAGAGGAAGATCGAGTCGACGGCGAAGATGACGTAGAGGAACGCGTAGACGTAGTAGCGGACCTGGGTGTGGGCCCAGCCGTCGCCGACGGGGTCGACGCCGCACTCGTACGTCAGAAGCTTTTCGGGGGTCGGCACCACGGGCCGCAGCAGCCGCCCCGCGCCGAAGGCGACACCGACGAACAGCACGCCGACGACGGCGAGCAGTCCGACGACGGAGTACGACTGGTAGTAGCTCGCCGCGACGTTCGTCACGTGCACGTCAGCCCCTCACTCCCTGACCGCCTCTGGCACTCATCACTGTTCGACGATCTGTACGCACGGGAGTCTAGGGCCTGCTAAAGGTGAGGTAAGCAGAGCGTCACGCATCGGCAAGGACTGATCGCTCGCGATGCGGCGCCGGTGCCGGTGCCGCGCCGCTGCGGGACCGACGCCGTACCGCTGCCGCACCGCCGTCGTACCGGCTGGTGGGGTTATCCCCCGGATGTCCGGGCGGTCCTCCTCATGGCATCGCGACGGCCGGCCGGGCACGCTAGCGCGTATGACCGCACGCGCCACGTCCTCAGCCATGTCCCCGCCGCCGCCCGCGCGCTTCGCGGCGTACGACCGGCAGACCTGGAAGGAGATCGCACATCTCCTCGCCAACCTGCCGCTGGGTGTGGCGGGTTTCGTCTACGTGGTGGTGGCGCTCGCGGCCGGCGGCGGTCTCGCCGTGACGGTGATCGGCCTGCCGCTCCTCGCCGCCGCGCTGCTCGGCGCGCGGCAGATCGGCAAGGCGGAGCGGGCCAGGGCGCGGGGGCTGCTCGGGCTGCGGATCGACGAGCCGAGCCCGATGCCGAAACAGCGCGACCACGGTTTCTTCAGCTGGCTGTGGTCGAGCCTGAAGGACCCGGTCGGCTGGCGCACGATGCTGTACTCGTTCATGCGGCTGCCCTGGGGCATCGTGACATTCACGGTCTCCCTGGTCGGGCTCTTCGTCCTGTGGCCCGTGCTCCCCTACGTCGTGCGCGGTCTGACCAACGCCGACCGTGCGATGGTGCGCGGGCTGCTCTCGCCCTCCGACGAACTGGAGCGGCGCATCGTCGAGTTGGAGTCGGACCGCGGGATCGTCGTCGACACCGCGGCGGCCGACCTGCGCCGCATCGAGCGCGACCTGCACGACGGCGCGCAGGCCCGCCTGGTCGCCCTCGCCATGGGGCTCGGTCTGGCCAAGGAGAAGCTCCTGGAGGATCCCGACACCGCCGCGGCGATGGTCGACGAGGCGCACGGCGAGGTGAAGCTCGCCCTCCAAGAGCTGCGCGACCTGGCCCGCGGCATCCACCCCGCCGTCCTCACCGACCGCGGCCTGGACGCCGCCCTGTCCTCGGTGGCCTCGCGGTGCACGGTCCCGGTGAAGGTGACGGCCGATCTGCCGACGCGTCCGGCCGCCGCGATCGAAGGCATCGCGTACTTCACGGTCTCCGAGCTCCTTCAGAACGTCAGCAAGCACAGCGGGGCGCGTTCGGCGTCCGTGGAGGTGTGGCGGGCCGACCAGCGGCTGCTCATCCAGGTGCGGGACGACGGCCGGGGCGGCGCGAGTCTCGACGGGGGCACGGGCATGGCGGGGCTCGCGGACCGGCTCGGCGCGGTCGACGGCCTGTTCGTGATCGAGTCGCCGGTGGGCGGCCCCACGACGATCACGGCGGAGCTGCCGTGGCGGGACCGGGACCTGGATCGCGGGGCCAGGGGGTAGCGGTCGCGGCGCCAGGGGGTCAGGGGGTAGGGAAAACCCCCGGTTCAAGACACCTACGCACCACATGGTCCCGATCACGCCGGGCCAGCACTCTTGAGGTACGACGAAACCACGAGCGCGTGGACCGAGCAGAAACGGACGACACCGATGGCCACGGAGTACGGACAGGAGTACGGGCGCATGAACCGTTCGGAGTTCCGGGGATCCGAGTTCCACGGACCGGAGTATCGGGGATCCGACCTCGATGAGCGGCGGCCCCGCCTCCCCGCCGGGCTGCGCGCGCCGATCGAGGCCCGCGCCTGGAAGGAGTTCGGCCATGTGCTCCTGAGCCTGCCGATCAGCATCGTGACGTTCACGTTCGCGGTGACGATGCTGTCGCTCGGCGTCGGGCTGCTGATCACGTTCATCGGCATCCCGGTGCTCGCCGCCGGGCTCGCCGGCTGCCGCGGCTTCGGCTCCCTGGAGCGGGTGCGGGCGCGGGCGCTGCTCGACGTGGAGGTGGCGGACCCGGAGCCGCTGCGGCCCAAGAACGGCGGCGGCCCCATGGCGTGGATGGGCGCCGTGCTCAAGAGCGGCGTCTCCTGGCGGCACGCCCTCTACGCCTTCCTGCACATGCCGTGGGCGATCTTCTCCTTCACGGTGTCGGTGGCGTTCTGGACGTACGGCTGGGCGATGCTCACCTACCCCCTGTGGCAGTGGCTCTTCCCGCTCTACGGCGGCCAGGGCGGCATCCAGCTCTACGGCGACGACAACCACCGCGTCTACCTGGACAACCCCTTCGAGATCGGCCTCACCGCCCTCACCGGCCTGCTGATCACGCTCGCCACCCCCTGGATCATCCGGGCCCTGACCACCGTCGACCGCGTCATGGTCGTCGGACTGCTCGGCCCCTCAAGCCTGGCGACGCGCGTCGTCGAGCTGGAGTCGGACCGCGGGGTCGTCGTCGACACGGCGGCGGCCGACCTGCGCCGCATCGAGCGCGACCTGCACGACGGCGCGCAGGCCCGCCTGGTCGCCCTCGCCATGGACCTGGGGCTCGCCAAGGAGAAGCTGGCGGAGGACCCCGAGGCCGCGGCCCGCATGGTGGACGAGGCACACGGCGAGGTGAAGGTCGCCCTCCAGGAGCTGCGCGACCTGGCCCGCGGCATCCACCCCGCCGTCCTCACCGACCGCGGCCTGGACGCCGCCCTGTCC